>DATLRT010000046.1:0-10690 GCA_035534575.1 Candidatus Acidiferrales bacterium | reverse complement strand
CTCTGGCTAACCTTGTCTATGTTTATGTTGAGCCTCGGGAACCTCTGCTTTGGCAGAGCTTCTGCCGAATCAATCTTAGCATCAACGCTAAGTATTGTGAAACCTGTTATCATAGAATCACGTCTAAAGCTCTTTTATCGGCAAGGTATTTAATTGTTTGGCAATAGCGGAACTGACGGTAAATCAGGAGTGCCAGGACTGCGTCACCACGCCGACCGTTGTGCCCGCCACGCTGTTTCCTCCAGCGCCTCCGCTTCCGCCGTTATACTGGCCGTAGACGTTGTAGCAGTAGTAGTAGCAGCCGTTAGAGTTGCAGCCCTCGAACTCGGAGACGTCGCTGTCCCCTCCGCCTGCGCCCGCGCCGCCACCGCCACCCCTGCCAGATACGCCTCCGCCGCCGTTAGAGGAGTATCCAGAGGAGCTTGGCTGGCCTATGCTTCCGCTGCCAGAACCGCCGCCGCCTGCTGCTCCACCCGTGGTTATAAGCGCCCCTATGGATGAGTTTGTGGTGAATCCGAGGAAGATTGTGCCTCCGCCACCTCCACCGCCACCTCCACCGCCACCCCCTGCGCCGCAATAGCCGCATGGATAGTCATACCCCGCAGAGTCCCCGTTGTTGCCATTGTTGCCGTTGGCTCCAGCCACGGTTATGGTGCCGTAGTTGGCGAAGGTGGTTCCGTATATCTCAACTATGCCGCCTCCGTTGCCACCGGGCCCACCATTGCCACCGTTGCCGCCGCACGACGATCCGCCGTTGCCGCCTCCGCCTCCCGATCCTCCGCCGCCGCCGCCGCTAAGCAGGGTGTGCGAATACGCGGTTGACTTTGTGGTCGCGTTGCCTCCAACTAGCCCTCCGGCAGACTCGCCGTATCCCGGTGTGGGCGCACCGATACCGCCGTCATTCGTATCGGTGACTATGCCGTAGTTGGTGAATACGCTGTTCGCTTCAATGAAGAAGCCGTTCTCGTTGACCGTGACGCCGTTGCCTACAAATATGCCCTGCCCTGATATGACGTTGCATGTTAGCGAGACACTGCTTGTGTAACTGACTGCGCTGCCCGTGTAGCCGCAAAGGAAGTTGACGATAGGCAGTGGCACGATAAAGCTTCCGGTTTCTGATATTGGGCCCCCCATGGTCACGGATGTCGAGCTGGTGGCACCTGTGTATGAGCCCGTTCCCGAACCCGCCCAGCCATTGAACTGGTAGCCGCTGTTCGGCGTCGCGGATATCCCCACTACCGCACCGTTGTTGTACCAGTTGCTTGCTGGAGATACCGCGCCATTGCCCCCCGATGCCATGGCCAGGTAGTACTGGGTTGCATATGTAAGCGGCTGAGTTACCGAGCCTGATGCCGTGGACGCCGTTCCGGATGCGCTCGACACTGCGTACTGGCATCCCACGCCGCAGTATATTGCAGAATTGGTGGTCCATGCATAAGATCCCAAACCAAGGTTGGAGAAGGTCATGGAGTTCGTGGTGGAGTGCAGTGTGATGCCGTTGAGCGTGACTGCCCAAGATGTCCCGCCTGGCAGACCAGATTCGGTGAACACCACATTTGTGAAGTAAGTGGATGTCTCGCTTATCGGCGAGTTCATTGTGACCGATGCTGATGAGGATGCGCCGGTGTAGGATACCGTTCCGGTTCCGGTCCAGCCGGTGAACGCGAACCCTGAGTTGGCTGACTGGCTTATCGGCACCACAGTGGACTGGTTGTACCAGTTGCTCCCGGGGAGCACCGAGCCGGCGCTGGGCTGGCTTGCAGCCATTGCGAGGTAGTACTGCGTGGTGCAGTTGATCGTGTATGTGGTGTTTGCGATTGGTGCGCACGTCGAGCCGGGGTTGGAGACTATGTGGCACGCCCCCCTTACCATCGAGTTGACGGTGACGGGGTTGGTGAGGACACATGAGTGCACAGTGTTGGCCTCCCACGCCAGCACAGTGGAGCCCAGCTGGGGGCATGTGTATCCTATGCCGTCAAGCGTTATTATCTGTCCAGCGGTGGAGCAGAACGGGAAGTTGACGTTGAACATTATGCTGAATCCGGGCACGAACTGTATGATCGTGTTGTTCTCGATTCCGGCATAAGAGGCGGTCACAAGCACGTTGCCGGGTTTGGTTCCCAAGATGTAGCTGAGCGCCTTGCCGCTGGTGTTAGTTGTAGTGTAATTGGGCGATATTGGATAGCCTGGCACGTTTGCAGTGAAGTTGACAGTTGCGCCGGCGAGCGGGTAGCCCAAAAGCTTGACGGTGGCTATGAGCGGATCCTTGCTGTTGAGCGAGGGCTGGGTGGCGTTCACCGCAGTCAGGGTTATGACAGTGTTGGTGTTTATCAGCGGCTCAATGTGGGACTGGAATGTACCCGCGTAGGTCTCCCTAGGTGATCCACTGCACAGGTTAGAGTGCGAGTAGTTCGGATTCAGGCCGCAGTATGTTGCATTGAGGTACAGCTTGCCTGCGAGGAACTGGCCAAGCGATGTCCGTGTAGAGAGAGGAAGGACGCACACCATTGAGCCCGCTGCAAGCGCATAGTTAGGAGAGCAGGCGATGCTGGTACTGTTCGCGCCGTTGAGCTGGACGAACAGGTATGGGTTGGCGAGCGGATATGGCTGGGAGTTTGTTAGGAACAGGGCGATGGTCGTCGCGTGTGTGGTCGGGTTTACTCCTATTACCATCGCGTTGCAGTGTACCCCTGCGACGAATATGCACGAGGTTGGAATTATAGTTGATGGAGTCGTAGTGTAAAGGTAGAGGATTGAGGTTATGATGCCCACCACGAGTATGGCCCAGCCATAGGTAGTAAGGTACTCCATGGCTGATTGTGCCCTGATACGGCTAATTCCCATCGGCTTCATACAAAGTAATTCTGAGCCCCATTATTTATGCATTTCGCAGTATTGCCGCGGATAGGATACAAAAGCTTTTATTAATAGGCAAACAATTTGTAGCAGGTGGCTGTTTTGATCAAGATAGCGATGTGCGCTGCAATGCTGCTGCTCATGGTGGCGGTAGTGTCCACGGACGCCTACGCCTCCTATACCGTAGCCAACCTTAACGTCACAGTGGGGCTCAACAAGAACACCAGTGGGCAGGTGACCGAGGTATTCACCGTGCTCGTCAGCAACTCCTCGATGAGCCAGTACTCCACGGACAGGATAGCGCTCAATCTCACGCTCAGCGACTGGCAGAACCTTGTGGGGCAGACACTGGTCCAGCACATAATAAACCCCAAGTCCGGAGTGTACAACTTCAAGTTTCTCCCCGGCCCAATATCGAGGAACGGCACGAACAACGTCGCGCTCATACTCATGAGCTACTCCGTTAACAATGTTACCCATGTGAACCAGACCTCACCGAGGACATTCTACTACAGCTTCAACCCTCGCGTTTTCAACTTCCAGCACGGTGCCAGCGGACAGGTGTTGAGCCCGAACACCACGCTCACGTTCGTGATGCCGGACGGGGCCGCGATAAAGGCAGTGTACCCGCTGCCCGACGCTCCGGTAAGTGCGTTCACAAACGACTATGCCAACATAACGAGAGTCTCATGGTTCTACGGCGAGCCGCTCTCCAAGTTTACATTCAGCTTCATTACGATAGAAGGGCTTCAGACTGAGGTGCTCACGTTCTTCGAGACCGTGTACGACTTCTTCGGTGTCTTCACTTTCGTGATAATCATAGCGGTAATACTGCTCTTTATAGTGTACACCTACCTGAGGGTGGGCAGGTAAGCAGGTGTGTGTTTGCACAAGTACGAACTTATGGTCTTAGGCCTGTTGAAGGAGGGCAGGGGCTCCAGCATAGCCGAGATATCAACATCGCTCAAGCTCGGGGCTGACTCCGTCATGTGGGCGCTTGAGGGGCTATCGAAGGAGGGCCTTGCCAAGGTTGAGAAGAAGGAGGGGCAGGAGGCCAAGCTGACGGATGAGGGCAGCGGATACCTTGGCGGATTCCCCGAGGAGGACCTCATCAGGGAGGTCAGCAAGACCGGGGACCTCCAGATAAAGAACATAAGGAACCAGATAGCTCTCTCTTGGGCAAAGAGGAACGGATGGATCGACATACAGAACGGTATGATAAGGCTCAGCAAGGCAGGCGAGGCGATAGCCGCGAAGGGCGCATACGCGCAGAGGGCTACGCTGAAGGAGCTGTCTGCCAACGGGGCAGTTGACACTGCCAAGATGTCGAAGGAAAGGAGAGAGGCGGTGGAGACGCTCAAGACAAGGGGACTCATAGAGCTGAAGAAGGCCAACGTGATAACCTCGATAACGATAACCGAGAAGGGAAAGAAGGCGGACATCACTGATGCGGCGGAGGATGAGATAGGCCCGCTCGCAAGGGACATAATAGCGGGGGGCAGATGGAAGGGGAAGAGCTTCAGGCCGTATGACGTGAACGCTAGCACCACCGTGCTGCATCCTGCCAGGCTGCACCCGATGCACGAGTTCGTGGACACGATAAGGTCCGCATGGCTCAACATGGGATTCACTGAAGTGTCAGGCCCGATAATAGAGTCGGCGTTCTGGAACTTCGATGCCCTCTTCTCGCCGCAGGATCATCCTACGAGGGACATGCAGGACACGTTCTTCCTCTCCAACCCCAAGGAGATAGACATAGATGACATCGAGATACTCAACAGGGTCAGGAAGATGCACGAGGAGGGATGGAGGGAGAGATGGCAGGAGAGCGTCGCAAAGCAGGCGCTGCTCAGGACCCACACAACGAGCGTCTCCGCAAGGCAGATAGCAAGGCTGTCAGGCATGTTGGAGAGCAGCTACCCGGTCAAGATGTTCTCTGTGGGCAAGGTCTTCAGGAACGAGAGCATTGACTACAAGCACCTCGCCGAGTTCAACCACACCGACGGCATAATAGCGGGCAACGACCTCTCGCTGGCAAACCTTATCGACACGCTCAGAAAGTTTTACCAGCAATTGGGGATAGAGGACGTCAAGTTCAAGCCATCCTACTTCCCGTTCGTCGAGCCCGGGCTGGAGGCCTACTACTACGACGAGAAGATGAAGGACACGATAGAGCTGTGCGGCGCGGGAATCATAAGGAAGGAGATAACCAAGGCGATGGGCACCAACAAGACGGTGCTCGCGTGGGGAATGGGGATAGAGCGGCTGATGCTGCACTTCCTCGACATAGAATCGCTGAGCGACTTGTACAAGAACAACGTGGGATGGCTGAAGCAGAGGAAGGAGCTCCGGATAGGATGATCATATGGCGACCGCGCGATTCAACACCGATGACCTCAAGAGGCTTGGCCTGAAGGCTGACCTCACCAAGGGCATAGTGGGCGCGATAGGGATGGAGATTGAGGGGCTGACGGGCAAGGAGCTCACTGTCGACATAACGCCCAACAGGCCGGACATGCTGGACATAGTCGGCTTCGCAAGGGCTCTGTCGATGTTCGCCGGGGAGCAGGTCCCCAAGGAGGGACATTACGGACCGGAGGGGGAGCCTACGATCGAGGTTGCGGTCTCGGCCAAGCTCAAGGATATCAGGCCCTACATAGCGGCGATGGTAGTGAGAAACCTCGACCTGAAGGATGGCAACCTTGGATACCTCATCGCGTTCGCAGAGAAGCTCGCTGACACGAGCGGGAGGAAAAGGAGGAAGCTTGCGATAGGCCTTCACGATTTTGAAAAGATAACACCGCCGATAATTTACGACGCGGCAAAGGATGGGGAGATAGTGCCGCTCGGCGAAACCAAGGTGCAGGGCTTCGGCAAGGTTGTAAGCGGCACTGAGCAGGGGAAGGAATACGGCGGGATAGTGGGCAAGGGACCGTATCCGTTTGTTGCCGACTCCCAGAAGACAATATCGCTTGCACCGATAATAAACTCCGAGCTCACAAGGATAGGCGAGGGCACCACGGAGATATTCGTAGAGATAACGGGCACCTCGCTCCACGCTGTCAACGACACGCTCAACCTGCTGGCCTGCAGGTTCATAGACGTGGGAGGTATGGTGCAGCCATGCACGATAATTTACGGCAAGAAGCCGGAGATGACGCCAGAGCTGATCTACAGGGAGATGAAGGTGAAGGACCTCTCTATAGAGAAGGCGCTGGGTGCGGCGGTTGAGCCCAACAAGATAATAACGATGGCAAACAGGATGGGCTACGTTGCCGCAAAGTACGGAAAGGACACGATGTTCTACGTGCCGCCGTACAGGCTGGATGTGCTCAACGAACAGGACATCATAGACGACATGGCGATAGCCTACGGGTATGATAGGATAACCCCGATCCCGATAATGGGTTCATCAGTGGGAATAGAGGACGAATCGATTGCCGCGGCAAACAGGCTAGCAAGGGCGATGCTGGGGCTTGGCTTCAGCGAGGCAATCAACTACTACCTTACCAACGAGAGGGCGAACTTCGAGTCCATGATGAAGAAGGAGTCCGGCGCTGTGAAAGTGGCGCAGTCGAAGACCGAGGCAGTGACCATGCTACGAACCGCGCTGCTTCCGGGCCTGCTCCAGAACCTCGGATCGTCCAGTCACGACCCGATGCCGCAGATGCTTTTCGAGATAGGCTCGGTTTTCATATTGGACGGTAAGAAAGCCGCAGAGCACCGAAGGCTGGCGATTGTGAGCGAGCATGCGAAGGCGAACTTCTCGGAGATGAAGTCCTTTGTAGCCGCAGTGCTGAGGTCGATGGGTATCGAGGCTTTTGCGCTCAAGGACGCGACGGAGAGTGGATTCATAGACGGCAGATGCGCAACCGTGCTGGTAGGCGGAAAGCCCATCGGCCACTTTGGTGAGATACATCCGCAGGTCCTCGACAGTTTCAAGATAGAGGAACCGGTAGTCGCAGCAGAGATACTGCTGGATTGAAGATAAAATTAAGCTCGCGCTTGCTTATCAGTCCATGAAGTGCTCCGCTGAAGGCGGCTCGGGTGGCTGTCCCTTTCTTGTCCTTATCTCCCTGACTATCTTATTCTGCAACTCGGCCGGAAGCTTCTCGTATCCGGCGAAGTCGTAGTACCAGATGGCCCTGCCCTGGGTCATGCTCCTCAGCTCATTGGAGAATCCCTTTATGACCTCCGAGACCGGAAGCTTTGCCGTTATCGACATCTGCTCCCTGTCCTGGGTCACGTTCAGCACCTGGCCCCTCTTGCTCTGAAGTAGCGTGATAACGTTTGACATGTACTCCTGCGGTATGTTGATCGTGAACATCTGCTTCGGCTCGAGCAGAAGCACTCCTGCGGTCACCATCGCAGCATAGATACCCTTCCTTATTGCGGGTATCACCTGCGCCGGCCCCCTGTGCACCGGGTCCTCGTGAATTGTCGCGTCGGTTATGCTGACCATTATTCCGTTGCACTTCTCCCTTGCGAGCGGGCCGTCCCTCACCGCCTCCTCGAATCCCTCTATCATGAGCTCCATGACCTCGTTGAGATACTGGACTCCGTGAGTGGCATCGATAAGCATGCAGTTGTTCTTAACGTAGACAACTCCCTTCGCCGTCGGCCTGTCAAGCCCAGCGGCTATCATGGCCTCAATTGCAGCCTGCCCCTTAGGCGAGCCGTCCTTAATCGTCTCGGCGTCAATCGCATCCACCACAGTCTGCTTAAGCGGCTGAACCGTGATGTAGAACTTCGTGTGCCTGTTCGGCGACTTCCCCTCTATCGGTCCGGCTCCATTTTCCAAAGTCTCGTGATAGACGACAATAGGCTCGCTGGTAGTTATCTGTATTCCGAAGTCGTCCCTTAGCTTGGTCTCTATGACCTCAAGGTGCAGCTCTCCCATTCCGCTAACTAGGTGCTCTCCGGTCTCCTGGTTTATCTCGACCTTGATGGTGGGATCCTGTTTCGTGAGCACCCTCAGCGCCTCGATAAGCTTGGTCGTGTCCCTTGAGTCCTTGGCCTCGATAGCCTTGGTGACTACGGGCTTAGAGTAGTGAGTTATGTGCTCGAACGGCTCTATCTTCTCTTCGCTGAGCGTGTCTCCGATTGAGACGTCCCTAAGTCCTATCAGCGCCGAGATGTTGCCAGAGGGCATAGACTCGACTATGACCCTCTCCTGTCCCATGTATACGCCGACCTGCTGTATCTTCTGCGTGTTTGCCTTCCCGGATATGAAGAGCTCGGTTCCCTTCCTTGCGGTTCCGGAGAATATCCTTCCTACTGCTATCTCCCCGCTGTGTTGATCGTAAATTATGTTGAATATGACCATGCATGCCTTCGCTGACGCGTCGCAGCCAGTCATAGCCTTGCCTTCCACGCTCTCAAGGTTGCCGTGCCATATCTGAGGTATCCTGTACTGCTGAGCAACCCTCGGGGACGGCAGGTGGTCTATTATCATCGCGAGTATCACGTCCTCAATGGGGGCTACTTCCTGCAGCTTCTTTATTCCCTCTTCGCCCTGCGAGCTGTACTCGAAAACCTGCTTGAAGTTTACGTTGTTCTTTACCATGATGTGCTTTGACACAGCCCACCTGTCGTAGGCTGATCCGAATGCCACGCTTCCGTCCTCCACGCTGACGTTCCACTTGCCCACGAACTCCTCAGGGCAGTAGTTGTCTATGAGCTTGTTGATGTCGGTGATCAGGGTTCCCAACCTCTCGAACGTCTGTTCCGGCGTGAGCCTGAGCTCGGTGAGCAACCTGTCTACCTTGTTTACGAATAGTATCGGCTTGGCCTTCTCCTTGAGCGCCTGCCTCAGCACGGTCTCGGTCTGGGGCATTACACCCTCGACAGGGTCTACCACCAGCACTACGCCGTCCACTGCCCTCATTGACCTTGTGACGTGCCCTCCGAAGTCAACGTGACCCGGGGTGTCGATGAGGTTTATTATGTAGTCCTTCTCCTTGTAGCTGAAACCCAGGGAGATGTTGGCCGACTTGATCGTCATCCTCCTGTCCTTCTCGATGGCCTCGTAGTTGGTGTAGAGAACGTCTCCCGAGACCGCCTTCGATATGAGTCCGGCCTTTACCAGAAGCGAGTCCGTAAGCGTGGTCTTTCCGTGGTGAACGTGTGCAATTATCGCGATGTTCCTAATCTGGTCGATATTCGTCATAAGCTTTGCGATTTCCTCTACTACGAATTCTTTCCTGACCATGATAATCAGCCATCTTTACTTGCTACTTGGCGCTCCTTGCCATGCGCTCGATCTCGTTCCTTCTCTTGATCGCATAGCTGTTCACGTCGAAGTTAGATGCCAGCACCAGCTCGCTCGCGAGTGCCTGGGCTATTGTCTTCTTCGCGCTGAATGAGCCGAGTATTGTCGCCATCGCTATGTTCCTGAGCGCGACGTCAAGCCTCCTGCTTGCGCTTATGTCTACCGCAACGTTGGACGTTATGCCTCCATAGACCACCCTTGTGGTGTCCTCGATGGGCGCGGTCGCCTCCAGTGCGTTAATGAGTATCTGCAGCGGGTTCTTCCCTGTCTGCTTGTTTATCGATGTGAAGGCCTCCTCGACTATCTTCATGACCTTGAGCTTCTTTCCCTGAAGGCGTCCCTTCGTCCTTATGACGTGGCCGCCCAACCTGGCTCCGGTTCCTCCCCTCATCAGGGTGTTCTCCAGCCTCTCGACGATGTTTATCTCCGCCTTTGAGAAGTCCTTCTGGCTTCCCCTCCTGTATGTGGTAGGGTACGCGATAGGCTTCAGGTTAACGTAATTCTTCAGGCTCGGGTCGTGTATCTCGACCATGTAGCTGTACTTGTCGAAGAGCAGGATCTCGGGGTTGCCATCAGCGGAGAACTCGACAGCCGAATCCTCGGGCTTCGGGGACGGTGCCTTCCTCTTTGGCTTGGCCTGCTTTGCAGCTGCGCTGACGTCCATCTCCTCCTTTGCAACCTGAACCTGAGTCTCTTCAGCCATCTAATCATTATCTCTTTGGTTTTTCCTTCTTTCCCGTCCTTATCATCTTCAGGTTAACGCCGTTTATCTCGACTACCTTGTACTTCATTCCCGGTATGCATCCCATTTGTCCCCTCTGGGACCCTCCCATTCCCTCGATCGTGACCTCGTCGTGCTCGTCTATGAACCCAACCGATCCGTCTCCTGGAACGAAAGCTCCGACAGTCTTGCCGTTCTTGATGAGCTGCACCCTAACGCACTTTATCTGTCCGGAGTGCGGCTGCTTCTGTCCTACAGCGAATTTCTGAAGCACAAGCGCCTTTGCCCTAGGGACTGTTCCCATGGGGTCGTACTTTGCCTTAAGCTTGAACATCTTCCTCTTGAGCCACTTCTTGAGGAGCCTCTGGTGCTTCCTCTCCCTTACAAGTTTTCTTGCTGCGAATTCTCCGTTTGGCAAATCATCACGTTGGTATCAGTAGTTTTCTTCCAGTATCTTTGAGTTTCCTGCGTTTATAACGGATACGGCAGAAACCGAGAAAGGCTTTCCGCAGATGGAACCCAGGTCCATCGAGTTGCCCTTGAGCGTAAGCACGCGTATGTTGGCGATCTTGGCCAGGTGCATGAGGTCCTCGGTGGTCTCCTTCTTGTTGTTGGATGCCAGGACGATGACCTTCGCCGTGTTCGACTTTATCGACTTCTCGACGCTGTTTATGCCTATGGCTGTTTCACCGCTGTCTACAGCTAGACGTATATCATTAGCCAAATCAGCCAAATGTATCACTTGAATATCACAGATAGAAATTGCCAGCCTGAGCCGTCAATTAGCAGTATTTAGATATTAGCACAGAAAGGTATATATAAGTTATATTGTGTTATCTGAC
>DATLRT010000045.1:0-8939 GCA_035534575.1 Candidatus Acidiferrales bacterium | reverse complement strand
TTATTACCTTCTTGCCGCTGCCCGAGATCTTCGTCCTCGAAGACCTGTGTATTTGCGATCCGAATTGACTCATTTAAATCACTGTATGAACAGAAATCCTGATGTTATATTATTGCCCAGATATATTATTATAGGCTTCTGATGAGCCGCGGATTTCCGAACAAAAGCCTTATTAAGTGTTGGTAAAAAGGTTCATTAACGAGTTCTAGAAATGGGACACAAGAAGATGAAGGGAGGCGACAGGGGAACCAATGCCGACTCAGGAACATCCGCATTTGAAAGAATGGTTACTGAAGCCAAGGGGGTATCAGAAGACCAGAGGATGGGATGGAGCTTCATAGACAGGCAGGCTAATTCCCTGCTTGTAGAGTACAAGGGTAAGGTCATAGCAGTGCTAAAGGACAAGGTAGTAGTATCAGGGGCTGCTGAGTATGTAAGCAATTTCTTGAAAATCCAGTATGAACAGAAGCCAAGAATGGCTAAGGCGATAATAGTCGGGCCAGTAGAGCGCCTTGTTGAAGATGCGATTAAGAAGAGCGCACTTAACGGGGATGGTGCCAGAGTTATAACTCAATCGTCTCCTCCTGAAAAATTCCTTAAACAATAGCGCACTGTGTTTTTATGGTTGCCTTTGACGATTTTGCCAAGTTGGACATACGGATAGGCAAGATTGTGGAGGTGGAGGATCTTGAGGGCGCGAGAAAGCCGATTTATAGGCTGAAGGTAGACCTCGGCGAGCTTGGAATAAAGAACATTGCCGCGGGGATAAAGAGCTTCTACACAAAAGAGGAGCTGCTTGGAAAGAACATAGCTGTGATAGCGAACCTAGACCCGAAGAGCGTGGCTGGATTCGTGTCAGAGGGCATGATACTCGCCGCTGACGACGGAACAAATGTGTGCATACTCACTCCGGAGAAGGAGCTGCCGCCCGGAAGCAGGATAAGGTAATCAGGTATATTTCTTCAGCTCGTCTATCTGACCATCTGTTATTTTCTCGAATATCGGCTTTATTGCCATAGAGTAATCTATCTCGTATGGGTGGCCGAACATGACTATCTCGGGCTGCCCCTTTACGCCGAAATATGACCTAGCTGCTGCGCTTGCGCTGGGAGAGAATGGATGCAGCATTATGCCCATCTTGTAAACTATCTCAATGAGCGCGTTCATTATCGCGGAGAATTCTGCTGCCGCTTCAGTACTCTCCTTAGCTATCTTAGCAAGTTTCCAAGGCTCGGTGTTGCTCATCAGCTCGTTGCCGTAATCCGCCAGCGCGACCAGTGAATGGAGCGCCTCCCTGAGCTCGAACCTTTCGAAGTGCCCCATGTACTTCTTGATTATTGCGTCCGCTCCGGCCTCGTACTTGCCGGGGTTCGCCTTTGCTATCAGCTCCCTGTTGCTTGCAGCAATCGTGAGAACTCGGTTCACGAGGTTGCCCACCTTCCCGTTCATTATCTTGTTGACTACCTCGACAAACAGGTCTATCGTGAATTCGCTGTCCGCAGTCTCCGGGTACAAGTACATCAGCACAAATCTCCAGTAATCAGGGCCAGCGATGTCTATCGCCCTGTCTATCGTAAGCCCCACGCCCTTGCTCTTCGAGAACTTCACCAGCTTTGATGTGAGGTACTCTGAGGCCCTTATCGTTGTGGGCATCACGTATCCCAACTCCGACCCGAGTAGCACGCCGGGCCACATCAGGGTGTGGAACTCGATGTTGTCCTTGCCCATGAAGTGCACCAGCCTTGTGTCAGTGCCCTTCCAGTAGCCCTCCCACCTTTTCTCGTCCCACTCCCTCGTGATCCCGATGTATCCGATAATCGCGTCGAACCAGACGTAGAAGACCGCGTCCTCGAACCCCTTGAGCGGCACGGGGAATCCCCACTTCATGTTCCTGGTTATGTCCCTTGGCTTGAGCCCCTCGTCGACATAGCTGAGCGACTTGTGCACAGCGTTCTTGGTCCAGTCATTCTTCGACTCCGACGAGATGAATTTCTTTATGTCGCCTTGCAGCCTGTCAAGCGCTATGGCGAGGTTCTTCACTACCTTGAACGTTATGTCGCTCTTTCCGCAGATGGTGCAGTGCGGGTCGATTATCTGCTCGGGGGTGAGAAGCTTGCCGCAGCTGTTGCACTGGTCGCCCCTTGCCTCGTTGCTCTTGCAGAAGGGGCATGTGCCCTCTATCAGCCTGTCCGTGAGGAACCTCTTGTCATTGGCGCAGTAGGGCTGCGTGCTCTCCTGCTCCACTATGAAATTGTTTTTGTTGAGCGCCTCGAATATCTCGTAGACCGTCTTCTTGTTGGCCTCCGAGTGCGTCTTGCCGTAATGGGTGAACGTGCAGCCAAAGGTCTCGAACGCCGCCTTTATCTGGTCGTGCATTGTGTCGGAGAGCGCCATGGGCTCCACATTTTCCTTTATCGCCCTGAGCTCGATGGGCGTGCCGTGCTGGTCCGAGCCGCATATGAATATCGCGTCCTCCCCCTTCATCTGCAGGTATTTGAAGTACACGTCAGCGGGGAGAACCGAGCCGGTAAAGTTACCCAGATGGGGCATCGAGTACGAGTAGGGAAGGGCGGATGTGACGATCGTTTTCAAGCTAACACCATACCTGGACTTACAGTAATCGGGGATTTCTTCAATCCTTTAATAAGCTACGGTTTTACTATTATTTATTATTAGCGTCCGGTCTCAGCCTGTAAAGTGGACGTTATATGTTGCATTCTAAGTGGGGGTCATGGGTAGCGCAGACGAAGAGAGCATGAAGCGCAAGTTCGACGAGTTCCTCGAGAGCTACTACAAGGAGGCGATAGAGGAGCTTGCGATATCATTCCCAGACAAGACGAGCATAATGGTCGACATAAAGGACCTGAGCAAGTTTGACCCGGAGATAGCCAGCGAGCTGATCCAGAATCCCGATCCCATACTGGAGGCAGCTGCTATCGCGCTCAAGGACAAGCTGGTCGACACCGACCTGAAGGGCAAGGAGCCGCGCGTCAGGTTCTTCGGCCAGACGGTGAACAACCCGCTGGTCATGGACGTCGGATCCAACTACATAGGCAAGCTGATTCTGCTAGACGGACTCATAGTGAAGAGGTCGGAGATAAACCCGAAGGTAAAGGTCGGGTTCTACAAGTGCACCTACTGCGGAGCTACTTACAAGCTTAGGATAGACAAGGACGAGGTTCCGGAGATATGCGACCAGTGCAAGAGGAAGTCGCTCAAGCAGGACCCGAAGGAGTCGCAGTTCATCAACCTGCAGAAGATAGCAGTGCAGGATCCCCTTGAGAGGCTGAAGGGCAACACGCCCACATGGCAGCTCGAGGTATGGATAGAGGACGACCTGGTCAACACGGTGATACCGGGAGATAGGATAGAGCTCACCGGCATACTCAGGATAAGGCCGAGGAAGAACTCAAGGGGCAAGACGGAGAGGAACATATACACCATGTTCCTTGAGACCGTCTCGATAGTGCCGAGGCAGAAGGAGTTCACCGATATACCGATAAGCGATGAGGAGGAGAGGCAGATAAGGGAGCTGGCCGGGGACCCGCTGGTCTTCGAGAAAATAGCGAAGTCGATTGCCCCGTCCATCTATGGATTCGAGGAGATAAAGCAGGCTGTCACGCTGCAGCTCTTCGGCGGCACGCCGGGCAAGACCTTGGTCGACGGCGCGCCAGTGAGGAGCGACATGCACATACTGTTGATAGGAGACCCTGGAAGCGCTAAGACAAGGGTGCTTCAAGCCGTGTCAAGGCTCGTGCCAAAGGGAATCTACGTAAGCGGAAAGTCGGTCACTGGGGGCGGAATGACAGCAGTGGCAGAGAGGGACGAGTTCTCCGAGGGCGGATGGACGCTCAAAGCAGGAGCGCTGGTACTGGGAAGCGGGGGCATTGTCGCGATTGACGAGTTCGACAAGATAGGGGAGGAGGACAGGGCAGCGCTGCACGAGGCGCTTGAGTCACAGACGATCAGCGTGGCAAAGGCGGGAATAATAGCTACCTTCACCGCAAGGGCTGCAGTGCTCGCAGCGGCGAACCCGAAGTACGGAAGGTTCGACCCCAACATCTACCCGTCAGAGCAGTTCGACATACCCCCGACCCTGCTTTCCAGATTCGACCTCATATTCCCGATAAAGGACGTTATGGACGAGGAGCTTGACAGGAACATAGCAAGGCACATACTGCTTCAACACGGGGCAGCGGGAGCGAAGATAATGGAGATGAAGGAGTACGACCAGGTAGAGGCGCCGCCGATAGAGATGGAGCTGATAAGGAAGTACATAGCCTACGCCAAGAAGAACGCGCGCCCGAGGCTGATGCAGGAAGCCTCGGACAAGATACAGAACTACTACATAGAGTTAAGGAAGATAGGCGCGAAGACGGGAGTGGTGCCGATTACCCCGAGGCAGATAGAGGGACTGATAAGGATGGCTGAGGCAAGCGCAAAGTCCAGGCTTGGCGATTCGGTGCTGGTGAGCGACGCCGAGAGGGCGATATACCTGAGCGAGTACATGCTGAAGACGCTCGCAGTGGACAGGAGCGGAAGGAGGGACATAGACATACTGTCTACGGGAATGCCGAGGGAGAAGGTCAACAGGATAAACTCCATAATGACGATAATAAAGAAGCTCGAGGAAGAGGAGGGCGGAATGGGCGCCAAGATGCAGAGGCTCGTTGAGGAGGCGGTGAAGGAGAGCATAGACGAGCAGACGCTCAACAAGTATCTCGGGGAGCTTGAGAGGAGCGGCGACATATTCAGGCCGAGGCCTGGAATAGTCAAGACGATAAGGCACGAGTCAGAATGATGGCGCTGTGCCGCTCAGCTACTTCTTGATGCGCCAACCTATGATGAATAGCGCTAAGCCAATGGTTATTGGGATTAGTCCAAGTACGCCAAGATGGTACCAGGAGTAGTGCTCTATGGGACATGCACTGACTGCCAACGCGCCAGTTGCGGCATTATTGCCGCATGGACCGATGAGATATTGTAGTGTCAGCGCCACTGCGAAGAATACGCCGATTAGGAGTATCAATAGCCCAGCTCCCTTCAACAGTATTTTTTTGTTCATGGGGAACTTTGCTCTCGGTGCTTAGTACCAGCCCCTTGCCTTCATCGCCCTTGCCACCCTGTCGACAGCGATTATGTACGCCGCGGTCCTTGGCGATATCTTCTGCTTCTTGTCGGCGTAGCTTTTCCTCAGGGCCATGGTGTCCTTGAACGACTTGGTTATTATCTCATCCAGCTTCGAGTAGAACTCTGGCGTCTTCCAGTATATCTTGCTCTGGTTCTGCGCCCATTCAAAGTATGAGCCTATCACTCCACCAGAGTTGACAAGGAAGTCGGGGAGGTCGAATACCCCTTTCTCGTGGAGTATCACGTCAGCCTCGGGCGTCACCGGGCCGTTAGCCAGCTCGAGCAGCAGCTTTGCCTTTATCCTGTCTGCATTGTCCGCCCTGATCTGGTTCTCTATCGCGGACGGTATGAGTATGTCGACGTTAAGTTCGAGCAGCGCCTCGTTGGTTATCTTTTCCGCATTCTTGCTCTTGTAGCCCATCACGCTGCCGGTGTTGGTTCTCGCGTCCTCCAGCTTCTTGAGGTCCAGGCCGTCGGGGTCGTAGACTCCGCCCTTTGAATCGCTTATCGCGACCACCTTGGATCCGAACATCTGCTTCGACAGCGTGTATGCGAACATGCCGGCGTTGCCGAATCCCTGCACCGCTATCTTCGCCGTCTTGAGGTTTATCTTCTGCATCTTCGCGGCCTCGCGCATCACGTACATGCCGCCCATGGCCGTTGAGTCGTGCCTCCCCTCAGAGCCCCAAAGCTCAACGGGCTTCCCGGTTATGACGCCGAATTCGGTATGGCCGGCGATGTTGGCGTACTCGTCCATCATCCACCCCATTATCTGCGGGGTGGTGGACACGTCAGGAGCCGGCACGTCCTTGTCCGGGCCTATGAACTGGCCGATTGCCCTTATGTAAGCCCTGGAGAGAGCCTCCAGCTCCGAATCGTTCATCTTCTTGGGGTCGCATATGACGCCCCCCTTGCCCCCTCCGAAAGGTATGTCGGCGAGTGAGCACTTCCATGTCATCCATGCGGATAGCGCCTTGACGGTGTCGAGGGTTTCCTCGGGGTGGAATCGTATTCCCCCCTTTGCTGGGCCGCGCGCGTCATTGTACTGTACGCGGAAGCCGGTGAATGTCTTTGTCTTGCCGTCCCTCATCCTCACAGGTATGTTGACTATGAGTGTCCTCCTGGGCTCCCTGAGAATCGCATGCGCCTGCTTGTCCAGCCCCATAACCCCTGCAGCCTTGTCGAGCTGCTCCTGCGCCATCTTGAACGGATTCATATCTTCTGCCATATCCACACCAATCGATTAGACCTGATTCAGATAAAGGATGTTAGGTATTTAGATTAATATCACGCGGGATGCGAAGGGTTGGAAATTTCCCAGAATAACGCATTTATAGTTGGGGAGCCTCGGATAAAGCTATTTAAGCTTTGCTAACCTAATGAATTCTGATTATAGGTGCTGTAATGGCTCAAAAAGACAGCTCGAACTTAGGTAAGAAGGGCTTCAGGGCGCAAAGCGCAATGGAGTACCTTATGACGTATGGCTGGGCCATACTTGTTATTGCGGTTGTTCTAGCCATACTGTTCTCCATCGGAGTATTCAGCGGCGGATCATTCCTCGGAACCTCGTGCATAGCCGCATCGGGCTACCTGTGCCAGACCCCGGTCGTATTCCACACTGGAAACACACTGACGTTCACGTTCGGTCAGAACACTGGAGCGACGGTATACAACGTCATAGTCGGCGTTGCATCACAGAGCTCTGGGCTCAGCGCAGTAGGATTCCCGACATCTGTTGCACAATCGTTCAACGGAGTTCTGGGTACCTCCCCGATATCAACTCTGGTATCAGGACAGACAACATCCATATCGGTAAACCTGCCGATTAGCTCGACATTCCTATCATCCAACATAATAGGAACGACGTTCACCGGATATGTCTGGGTAAACTACTCGACTGTCTCGGCCACAAGCCCTTCCACTACGGCAGTGAAGGCTGGAACCCTGACGGTGAAGGTAACCTAATAGGTTACTTTCCCTTTTCTTTTTCTACTTCTTTTTTGTTTTAAACCACACATGCCGGAAGGCTCTGCACAGCAGGCTTTTAAATCGCGGCTGCTCAGCTAATCCATGGCTGGCAATGATGGTGCAGAACTTACGGGATTCAGGGTAATGGTGCTGCCAAAAAGCGTGAAGATGGAGCCGAAGGTCAAGAGCATGCTCCGGGGATATGGAGCCAAATACCTTAGAAACCGCTCTAACGGTGACGTCAGCGGAAGGGTGGACAGGCTTGACGCTGATGGGGTATTCAGCGACACAAAAAAGATGATGAAAGAGGCGAGGGGAAAGATACTGGAGATTACGGTTCAGCCGCTATACTCTCGCTGATGCCAACTCGGCCTTCATCCTTATTACCTCCATGAGCTCGTTTGCGCTCAGTAGCGGCTTCCTCAGCCTGTCGGTGTCGTCAATCGCTATCCTCGGGCATGCGGTGTTGACGAAGGCGTCGAACTCCATCATGTTGTCCACCGATGTGAAATCGAAGGTGTTGGCCACGAGTATCTCGGCCCTCATCCCGTTCTGCTCTATCTTGGCTTTCATTATCTTGCCCAAGTTCATGTTGTGCTGGCCGTTCTTTGTGCTCACCAGTATGGCGAACTTCTTCGCCTCCAGGGAGCTGAGAATCTTGCCCCTGCTCCTCTTCCTGTAGATTTCCCTGTACCTGTCGATAAACTCAATCTTCTTGGTGAACGGCTCGACAACGAGGAAAGGCTTCGCGGTCGCGAGCAGCGCACCAAGGGGATGGAACAGTCCGCCGCCGAAGTAGACGTGCGCGTCGACTAGCTTGTCGGTGCTGGCGCTGCTGCCCATGTCGCAGCCCAGTATCTGTCCCGGAGTCTTGGCGAAACCGTAAGGCTTGCCAATCACCACCGTCTTGCCATTCTGCTCGTAGAACCTCTTGACCTCCTCCAGCTGGTGGAGGTGCTGCACAGTTGTGGTGAGACCTATGGTCTTGAAATCATTGAGCTGCTCCAGCGATGGCTGCAGCATGTCCATAGGCGCGTCTATCTGATAATCGATATACTCCACATTGAAGTCTACATGGTGAAACTCGGCGTGGCCGAAGTGGATCAGCTTGTCGGCCTTGATGTTCTTGGCCTCGTCAAGTGCGAGGTCGCAGGCGCCGAATGTAGGCGATGCGGATATGAATACCTCGTTCCCCTCGGCTTCCAGCCTCTCGGCGTGCTCTAATGCCTTCTGCTTTAGCCCCTCGGGAAACTGGAGTAGTACCCTCATTTAATCAGTCAGCGCAAAAAGGATGATGGCGATTAGGAGACGACTATCTTGTACGTCCCAGACAGCTTCGCGGCGGCCCTCTTGAGCGCCTTCACCGCGACTGCCCTGTTCGCCTTCATGGTCTTCACTATGAATATCGGCTGGCCGTCCTTTATCCTTGCGGCGACCGAGACCGGCCTTCCGAAGGACAGGCTCATTCCCTGTGATATTCTGTCTGCTCCTGCACCGGTAGCCATCTTGTGCTCCCTTATCACGTTGTGCGGGTAGACCATGACCCTGAACCTGTAGTTCTGGGGGATGTTGTTCTCCAGATACTTGTTCGTCACCAGCCTCGCTGACTCCAGTGCGTTGGACCTAAGCTGTATCGGCTGCTGGGACTTGAGGTGCAGCGTCATGTCGTAGCCCTCCTTGTCTACGCCCATGTTGAATATCAGAAGTGATGTGTGCGGCATTGCGCGAACGTAGTTCTTCCTCGGCTTCTTCAGCGAGTACCTTGACCATGACTGTGACATCAGGTTCCTCATAGTCCTTGCGGGTCTTATTCGAGCCATATCATTACCTAAGTTGAATCT
>DATLRT010000044.1:0-9088 GCA_035534575.1 Candidatus Acidiferrales bacterium | reverse complement strand
ACCTTGTTGATGAACTTGTTCATGTCTTCGACGTTATCGAAGTTGACGTTTATGTCTCCACCCTTTCGCTTAGCCATATGGTCACCAGTTAAGCTTCTCGCCCCTAACATTTATATAGGTTTTGTGCCTGTTTGCCCCTCTCGGCGGCTCACTTCATCCACTTTCCGATTCCCTTCTGCTTCGTCTGCGCCAGGCCCGTTGCCATCTTCGCAATTCCGTTCTCCGTCCTCTCCCTTGAGAAGTCGTGCTCGTCGCTCATGAACTTGAGCAGGCCCTCCTTGTCCGACCTCTTCTCGAAAAGCTTCTCTATCTCTTCCTCTGAGATGTCCTTCACCTCGGGGTCGATGAACAGCTTCTCCACCTCCGATACGTCAAGCTCGAACTCAACCTCAAACTTCTCCATCACCAGTTTCTTTATGTCACCGATGGAGCTCGCCTGCTTGGTCATCTTGAGCGCGGTCTTCGGGCCTATCCCCTTTATCCCCATGTTGAAGTCGGTACCCAGCATTATCCCCAGCCATATCAGCTGGTGCTGGCTGATCTCGAGATTCGAGAGGGTATCCTTCAGGTTGACCAGCTCCGGCTCAACATTCACGTATACGTTCTTCATCGGAAGCTTTCTCCTTCCGCTGAAAGTCAGGTTCCTCACCACGTTGGGGGAGCCAAACAGCAGGGTATCATAGTCTTGGCTCGCGGCCGCGTAGACGAGCCCGTTCTTGCACATCACGCTTGCCTGCGCCTCTCCCTCGCTTGGCGCGCTTATGTAAGGGACGCCCATAAGGTCAAGCAGTTTCTTGGAGCTCTCGACTATCTTCTTGTCCACCCTGGTGCTCTGCTGGGCCTGCGACCTGGCCTTCTCCATGTCGCCCTCCTCCTTCGCCTTCTGCCACTCCTCGAACGCCTCTGTCCTTCGCCTCATCCTCGCCTCGATGGTCTTCTGCTTCATCATAGAAGGTATTCCGTCGAAGACGTAGACCGGCTTTATTCCGTAGCCGAGTATCTCTATGGTCCTGTAGAACAGGCCGGAGAGGTGGCTGGTAACGTTGCCGTGCGAGTCCATCAGCGGAGTCCCGTCGGGCTGCCTTATTATAGACAGGAACTGGTAGAGGACGTTGAAGGCGTCTATTGCAACGGTCTTGCCCTTCAGCTCCTCGAACTCGAGTTTCCTCTTCGTTATGAGCTTGCTTAGGTCGACCGCCATCAGATTACCCTTCCTCGTTTTCCTGCTTCCCCTTCCTCTTGATGAAATCGCCGAGCGAAGGCGCCTCCGTGTTGCCCGAGCTCCTGTTCTGTCCCCCGGTGTCGGAGGTCATGTCAATCAGCTTTATGTTGAGCGCCTTCTCCAGCTTCTTGGTGAGCGCTATTGAGGGCATGGTGCTCTGGTGCTCCACCCTTGCCAGGAATGTCTCCTTCTCGGCTATCATCTCCGCGAGCACCTTCAGCGGCAGGTGCATCCGATCCCTTGCCTCCCTTATGACCGTGCCGAAGTTCTCCACAAGCCTCTGGTCCTCCTCCCTCGGGGGCCGTGTAGACGCGAAGCTCTTGCCCTTCTGCTCCGTCTTCTGGATGTATGTCGCGACAATCTTCTTGCCCTGGGCGCAGTTGACGCAGACCCTGAGCTCTGCACCCTCGATGTTGACAAGGTAGATGTCGTTCGCCTTCCTCCCGCACAGTTCGCACTCCTCCATCCAAATCGCCAGTAATTTATCGGATTGATGTTTTAAATACCTGTGCGAGGGGTTTGGCAACTATTTAATAAGTGTGGCTTCAAATCTTCAGTTAGCGTGTTGGAATGGATAGGAAGATAGCGAATGCGCTCGTTGCCGTTGTGGTTGTCCTCTCAGCGCTCGCAATCTATTACATTTACACAGTCAGCTTCACCTCCGCGATAAACAGGATACTCTTGGGGATACTCGCCATGGTCTTGGCCGGAATCGTGATACAGAGATCCAAGGGGCTTGTAGGCGGATACGGCGCCTACATGGTCGGTGGCAAGAGGGGAATTGCAACAGTTGACGGGCTGGCGAAGAAGCACAACACCTTCTGGCACTCGATGGCGATATGGGGCCTAGTGCTGGGCTTCGGCCTGCTCAGCTACCCGCTGATAAGGAGGAAGATAGACCGGCTGTACATATTCGGCATCGCCTCACTCATCTTCATGTACCTGTTCGTCTTCCCGTACCTGATAGTGCCGTTACAGTTCATAAACCTGCCACAGCTGCAGGCATTCGGCTACGCCTCCTCGGTCGCGAGCTCCTCGCCGTTCAGCCTGCACATCGCCCTCAGTCCAATCTACATAGTGACAAGCATAATCACGTTAGTGGTGGGATTCGCAGGGTACACATTCGCGCTCCTTGTCTACAACATGGGACTCATACTGTACGGAGCCGGCCAGTTCATAGCCGGCCTGGTGCACGGGGTGACCAACACTGCGCCCCTCTCCAGTCAGATGTCGGGTGTAGCCCCGCTTATACCTGGAATCGACCTGCCCCTGCTGCCGGGTATCCTGTCGCTGGCGATACTGCTCGTAATACACGAGTTCTCTCATGGTGTTCTCGCTAGGATGTTCAAGGTGAAGCTGAAGTCGATAGGCGTGCTCCTTCTGGGCATAATACCAATAGGGGCGTATGTGGAGCCTGACGAGAAGATGGTTGCAAAGCTCGAGGGGATAAAGCAGACAAAGATAATCTCCGCGGGAATCTCTGCCAATTTCATAGCGGCCTTCGTATTCTTCCTTCTCACTCTGGGAGTGGTTTATCTCGTTGCGCCGCACTTCTACAGCTATGGCGTGAATATCGCAAGCGTGCTTCCCAACTATCCTGCCAACGGGATAATACCAGTGGGCGCTCAGGTGCTGAGCTGGAATAACGTACCGGTAAATTCGCTGGAGAGCGTTGGCGCTGCCGGCTTATTGGATGTCCCCAATGGCACGGTGACCGTGGGCACGGATAAGGGCACATATACGATGAAGGCGGTTGCATCCCCTGCAAATTCCACACGTGGGATAATCGGGGTTCAGTTAGGATATGGCGCACTGGTGAAGACGCCAATCGCGAAGGTAGTCTACTTCCTCTTTACCCTGTTCTCGCTGTCCATGATGCTCAACTTCCTTGTAGCGATAGTTAACCTGCTGCCCGTTCCAATCTTTGACGGCTGGAGGATATACAAGATCAACATAAAGAACGCCAAGATAGTGAAGGCGCTTACGCTCTTGGTTGTGATATCCCTCTTGGTGAACGTGATTCCGCTGTTCTTCAACCTGTAAGGTTACAGGCCAACAAGCTCCGATATCTTGCCGAAGTCCTCCGTTGAGCCGTATCCTATCGCTATACCCCTCATGGCCCTCACTGTTGGGCCGGTGAGCACTGGGGAGAGAAGGCTTGGGCTGTGGACGTTCATCTCGGTGCCCCCTGCAAAGAAGTTCATGGCCGGCAGCACGAGCAGATCCTTCTTCTTGTACTTGCCATAGAGGAAGCACTTGAGCTTGTCCCTTCTGCCCGCCTTGTTGGTTATGGATATTGCGGGATGCTCATGCCCCATTATCAGGGTCGTGACGCCTTCATCCGGAATCCTCGGAGTCTCCTCGCCATGGAAGAAAAAGTATTCGCCCATCTGCACAGACTGGGTGTGTATCTCCAGCTTGAACGGCTCCTTGTACCTGTCTACGAAGTTGTCGTGGTTGCCCTTTATCAGAACAAGCGCGAACTTGCCCTGCTTCGCGAAGCTTATCAGTTCGTAGAGCTCGTTGAACTCCTCGGTGTCCACCTTGGAGAAATCGTTCTTTATGTCGCCGACGATTATGAGACGCTCAACATCCCTGCCAGTTGCCGCTTGGGCAATGTGCTCGATTATCTTCTTGAGGTTGACCTTCGGCACGAACACGCCCTTCTTGGCCATCTGCCCCTCGTATCCGAGATGCAGGTCCGAGAACACCAGCGCCTTTAGGCTCTTTACGTACGCTATCGGCATCCCTTCTACGAGCTCCATGTCGGGTGTGAGCTGCATGGAATCATTTTCCCTCGCTTATCCTCTTGAGCACAAGCTTATGTAGCTCCTGCAGGTACTTGTGCCTTTCCTTCATCAGTATCACGTCAGCGTGGCCCAAGGTTATTATGGAGTGGGAGAACGGGGAGGGTATGTCGGTCTGGATCACCTTGTACTTTAGCTTGCCGGATTCCAGATTGTCCAGCAGCATCTGCGCCCTGGGCATGTCCATCATGTCGTTGAGTATCTCCCTGTATGTCTCGGTTATTATCGGGAAGTTGGGGTCAATCTCCTCCGCCGCCTTGAATATCATCTGGGAGTTCATCTGCTGCCTGCCCACGGTTATCTTCCATCCCTTGTAGTTCCTCAGTATCATGAAGCTCCTTGCGGCGACGTGCCTGAACTTCCTTCTCAGCAGCTCGGTCCTCCTTATGTTGGCCTTGAGCATCTTCTCGAGCCCTATGTTCCTTATGTCTGCAATGATCTCCTTAATCGTCTTCGCGGTTATCTTGACGCTGTCCTCGCTAGAGAGGACAAAGCCGTTGTCGTTAACCATTATGCCGATGTCGGCGTCCAGAATTTCTGATAGCTCTATGCCGAAAGCCCTGGATAGTGCGTCGTTTATCCTCCTCCCGTAAAGCGAGTGGAATACAAGATAGTTCTTCTCCTCCTCCGGGTCGCTTGTAGACTCTATCAGGAACAGCTCGTTGCTCGGAACCTCTCCCGCGTACAAAAGCTGCTCGGCAAAGTATCCGAATATCGCGTGCCTTGAGTTCTCATCTATCGGCAGCTTTGACAGGTAATCGTCGACAGACTTGGGAATCGCAGCCATCTTGGACAGCCCTTTCTCCTTGCTCTTCTTTATGTAGTCCTTCACCACCTTCGAGAAGCTGTTCCTGAACAGCCCTATCTCGTTCGCCAGCTCGTAGCTGAGCGGAAGCTGCTCTGAGAACCATGGCGGTATGGTGGGTGCGTTTGCCTTCGCCTCTGTCACGTAGCACTTCATCCCCTTGGCGTTCTCGAACTGGTAGAGCTTGCCCCCGAGGGTGAAGATGTCGCCCTGCTTCAGCTTGGTGAGGAACTCTTCCTCTATGCTGCCTATGAACTTGTTGGGCTTGGCGTACACGCTCACCGCGACCTCGTCGGGTATTGTGCCGAGGTTGAGCATGTAGATGACCTTGATCATCGCGCCCCTCTTGCCGAACTTGCCTTGCTTCTCGTCGTACCATATCTTGCCGTATACCTTCCTGCTCTCCAGGCCGACATAGCTGCCCGCAAGGTAGTTGACCACCGACATGTACTGCTCCCGATCCAGAGAGTGATAGGGATATGCGCTCCTTATCACATTGAACGCCTCGTCTATGTCCCATACCTTGTTTATCGACATGCCGATTATGTGCTGTGCAAGGACGTCAAGGGCGTTCTGCGGAACCTTGAACGTGTCGAGATGCCTCTTGAGCGCCGCGTCGAGCATGACCGAGCACTCGACAAGGTCATCCCTGTTGAGCACAAGCATCTCGCCGCGCGCTGTGGCCTTGTATGAGTGGCCTGCCCTGCCTATCCTCTGTATCGCCCTTGTCACGCTCTTCGGTGATCCGAGTTGGATGACGTTGTCTATGGTTCCGATGTCGACACCGAGCTCCAAACTTGTGGACGAGACAACCGCCTTTAGCGAACCCTTCTTCAGCTGCTCCTCCACGTCGAGTCTCGACTCTCTGGACAGCGAGCTGTGGTGCGCTGCCACATCCGCATCGGCGTAGCCGAACCTCTTCTTGAGGTTGAATACCACCCTCTCGGTGCCGCTCCTCGTGTTTGTGAATATCAGCGTGGTCTTGCCCGCCTTTATTATCCTGTCCATCTCCTCGTAGGTGAGCCGCTCCACATCCTCCTCCTTGCTGTAAATCATGTCCTGGACCGGGCTTATCGCCTTGACCTCAAGATTCTTGCTCCACGATGCATCGACTATCAAGCAGTCGTCCGACTTTCCGTCCGTCAGCCCCACCAGGTACTTAGCCGCCTCATCGAGCGGTGAGAGCGTGGCGCTCAGGCCTATGGTGGCCGGCTTCTTCCCTATCAGCTCCTTGAGCCTGGCTATCGAGAGCGCGAGATGCACTCCCCTCTTGTTGTTCGCCAGCTCGTGGACCTCGTCTATGATTATGAACTCGAGCCCCTTGAAGCTCTCGATGAACTTCTCCGAGTTGAGTATTATCGCAAGGCTCTCCGGAGTGGTGACCATTATGTTCGGGGGCTTGGTGAGCTGCTGCCTCCTCTCCTTCTGGGAAGTGTCGCCCGTCCTCACCCCGATGGTGACCTGCTTTATGTTGCTCCTGATGATTTCCATTCCCTTCTCTTTCTTTATGAGGTCGTAGATCTCGTCCAGCGGCTTTGTGAGGTTCCTGAATATGTCGTTGTTCAGCGCCCTTAGGGGCGAGATGTAGATGCAGTAAACCCTGTCCTCCAGCTTGCCCTCCAGGCTGTAATCGAACAGCTTGCTTATTATGGAGAGGAAGCCCGACATCGTCTTTCCGCTTCCGGTCGGTGCTGTGACCAGCAGGTTCTTCCTGTCGCTGATGAGCTTGAACGCGTATTTCTGGGGCGGGGTGAGCTCGCTGAAGTTGGCGTTGAACCACTGGCTCACGTAGGTGTTGAGCGCAGAGAGGCTCTCTTTGTCGTCGAACGGTTTCCCCGCGAGTTGTATCATGCTAACACCCAGTTAGACAAAGAAAAAGAAAGATAAGGCAAGGGCCTTATCGGTGGCAGAAAGAAAGCTTGAATCACTTGTATATGGAATCGTACAATGTCCCGTTGTCGTCAGTTATGTGAATGCACTCGCCCTCGCACTCTATCAGGCACGCCTGGCAGAGTATGCACGCACTCCCCGCGGTCGCGACAGAGATGCCTCCGCTCGTACCGTCGTTGTCCTTGGCGAAGTGCTTGTGGTTGTCCGTGACGTTGGCCCACTTGGCCTCCATGGCCGGGTCTATCTGACCCTTCCACTTGCTGGCCTCGGGCGCAGTGTCACCGTTGGCCCCCTCGGCGTCAGGGTTCTCAGGGGTTCCCCTGCCCTTCATCTCGAAGACAGCGACCGGGCAGACATCCTTGCAGTGCTGGCAACCCGTGCACTTGTGCTTATCGACGTAGACATCCATTCAAACCAACATACTGGATTATTTGGCAGTTTATTTATGCGTTGCCCCGCTCCCCTTTTACCGGCACTAAAGAAAAATGCCGGCGCTGGCGCAGCCTTTTGCCGCGTCAGCATGGGATGAATGGGATTATGCTCCTCCGAAAAGGCTTGCGAGTCCGCCTGCTGCTTCCTCTTCCTTCTTCTTCTCCTCCTTCGGCTCAGCCGCCGCCTTCTTGGGGTGCTCTGCCGCCGCTGCCGGAGCAGCCGCTGCAGCTACCTGCATGCTCTGGGCATTCTTGATAACATCCTTTATGTTAACGCCCTTGAGCGAGGCCGCAACCGCCTTGGCCTGTGCCTCGTCGGGAGTGAGTCCTGCTGCCTTCACTACATCCATTATGCTATGTTCGCTTATCTCCTTTCCTGCTGCGTCAAGGAGCAGTGCTGCATATACGTATTCCATCTATTTCACCTTACATTAGCGTCATTGTTTTCATTCTGTGGATTCCGCGGGCTTGAGCTCGCTGAGCGCCGCTGCGCCCATCGATGCGTTGGCCACCAGCTTCTCTATGATTCCCGCTACCGGCATCTTCGTCTCCACTCCGAGCCAGAGGGCGTTGTTGTAGCCCTTGACCAGCAGCCTCTCGACCGTGTACTGGTTAACATAACCCCTGTCGAGGCTGAGCGCGAGCGCGTTGGCGAATCCTACGAGTATGTCGCTCGTGGTTGTCTCGGCGTTTATCCTCAGAACCTCCTTCCTGAACATTATGTTGTCCGACAGAATCACTGCCGGCACTATCACTGCGCTGAAGGGCATCACTCCGAGCGTGTGTAGCGCCTTTGACACCGCAAGCGATATCACCTGGCCCTTCGCCACCAGCGTCTTGTCCTTCGCTATCACTACCTTGCCCTTCTGGATCTGCACGTCTATTCCAGCGGCCTTGAGCTCAGTCACGGCCTGGCCTGGCTGTATGCTGGTCTCGCCGCTCTCGATGTTTATGTCATCGGGCGCGATCTGGTTAGGCTTTGCCTCAAGCTTGATTATGTTTGACTGGAACTCTTTGTATATCTGGAACGGGTCGTCGTTGCTCAGCAGTATGACCGACTGGTCGTTGAGCTCGCTTGCCATGTGCTTGGTCTTGGGGTTGCCCTCAAGTATCCTCTTCAGCACCGTCTGCCTCGCGAATATGAACTTCGCGTTGGGCTTCATCTTGTTCTTCGTCGCCTGGAAGAGCCTGTCAGGTATGCCCGCTATCGGGACTATGCCCACGACCTTGAACTTGTCGATGGCCTTTGCCTCGTCCTGTGCGAACTTTACCTTTTGCGACTTGTTAAGCATAATATCACATCAGCTTCAGGGGCTTGCTCATGGTCAGCTTCACGTAGACGGACTTGACGTTCTGCTTCCCCACCTTCTTGTAAAGTGAGGCCAGGACCTCGTCTATGTTGGCCTCCAGCTGTGAGGCTTCCATGTTCTCCATCCCAATCATGCAGTGCACGGTAGGGAGGTACTTGCCCTTGCTTCTTAAGTATATCGAGTTTGCCGTGTCGGATATCGCCCTTATCGGGTCGGATCCCAGCAGCGGCTTCGGCATCTTGTTCCTCGGTCCCAGGAACTGTCCCAGGAACCTGGCGACGGTAGGCATCAGGTTTGGCTGCGCAAGCATCTCGTACTGGAGAATCTCGGTGAGCTTTGCCTTGTCGTTCGCTATGTTCTGTATTTCGGTGCCCGGCACCACTGTGGCCCCGGACGACTTTGCCTTCTCAGCGATGTTGACATCGTCGGTGAATATCATGACCTTGAGCTGCTTGCCCTTTCCCTTCGGCAGCTTGACCTCAAGGTTGAGCCTGTTGTCCTGCTTCGAGAAGTCGACGCCCATGAAGTTTACCGCGAGCTCCACGCTCTGGGTGAACTTCCTCTTGCCCTTGTTCTCCTGAATGAAAGCGCTAAGCTTGTTTGCCAGTTCCTGTTCCATGTGA
>DATLRT010000043.1:0-10566 GCA_035534575.1 Candidatus Acidiferrales bacterium | reverse complement strand
TTTCCTGTATGTGATCTTCAGCATGTGGCAAGCGTTTGCCATCTCTGCGGGAGGCGCAGTTTCTGCAGTGGAGGCTATCGCGCTCGCGATAGGATTATTGAGCACTATAGCTTTGTTCTTCACAAGCCTCGCTGGGCTTGGAATGGACTCCACGGGTATGATGAACCCGATGGGCGACAAGGCTTTGATGGGTGCAGCACTGCCGTTGCTGATAGTTGCGGTCGCAACTGCAACAAGCAATGCGGTGATGTCTATCCCGGTATGGGCCATAATAGTTGGCTTCATAATCGGCTGGATAGGCACTGCGATGGAGAAGAGGATGTAAGTTCATCCTTCCAAACTTGGGCGCGGTAACCTGCCGCGCCCCTTTCTTTTTCCTCATTTACTGCCATCAAAACCGTTAAATATTTCCTAATGCGCAATATACTTAACTGAATTATCATGCCTATTAAGAGCACAGCATTCCCAAAGACCCTCAGCTACTCTCCTGACTACATAACGTCAAGGGGCTCAGGGAGCCTTAACGAGGATGCGTTTATCTGCAATCCCAATAAGGGGCTTTTCGCGGTCTTTGACGGAGTCACCAGCCTCAACCCATTCATCGATGCGACTGGAAAGACGGGCGGATGGATAGCCTCTCATACGGCAGTCAGGATATTCGAGGCCAGCAAAAAGACCTTTTCCGCCACGGTTAAGGATGCCAACATCGCCATAAGGGACGCCATGACGAGCGAGGGAGTGGACATTTCCGACAAGCTCAACCTCTGGGCCACATCCGTGGCAGCCATCAAGCTGAAGAGGGACTCTTTTGACTGGGTCCAAGTGTCTGACACCAACATAATAGCGATATACAAGGACGGGTCATACAAGCTGCTGGTAAAGGACTACGAGCATGACATGGAGAGCCTACTGATGCTGAAGAAGTTTGTGGACTCGGGCGCGACCAACCCAAGGGCTGCCATACAGGGCCAGCTTGAGTTGAACAGGCGCAACTCAAACATCACCTACGGCTTCATAGCTGGCGACAAGGATGTCAAGTTCATGCACACTGGCACGGAGAGCACCGAGGCCGTGAGCGACATACTGATATTCTCTGACGGTCTTCTGATTCCAAAGACGGATCCGAGCAAGCCGGACGACATGGGCGCCATAGTCAAGGAGTACCTTGGCGGTGGGCTGGAAGGCTGGCTCTCAAAGGTGAGGGCTCTTGAGGACTCCGACCCTGAGTGCAGGAAGTACATGAGGTTCAAGCCCCACGACGACGCGACCGCGATTGCTGTGTCGCTCAGGCAGTCATGAAAGGAAAGTTTTTATATCTGATAACCGTTTTATCCAAGTATAAAGTAGATGCCATATGATCGAAAAACGCGCAAAGGGCCCCAGCAGCAGCAGGCTGATGTTGGAGAGCTTAGACAAGCTGTGCAGGACATCCAGCCACGAGGCTGAGAGTTCCTCCACTGACTTCGGGTACCACGCAATGGGGCTTGAGCGAAGCCTGACCTCAGCCATAGAGTCCTCTGTTGCGCTAGTGAAGGATAGAGCCAAGGACCCCAAGACGGCAAAGTTGCTTGTCGGGGTATTCAGCGCCACCCTGGCCAAGACGAGGTCCGAGGGCAAGGAGTTCGCCCATCTTTGGACCCTGCCGGTTTCGGAGCTATACTTCGATGGCACCTGCAAGGTCCACATCTTCGTGCTCTGGCGCAATCAAGGGGAGAGGAAGTACCACTTCGAGTACGACGTCACCTACAACGAGAAGCTAATAGACAAGGCCGACATGGCGCATCTCTACAAGCACGGGGTTCCGCTCCGCGCAATGGACGAGGTCCTTCTGGCCAAGCGCATCAAGAGGTAGCCCTCTTCATGAAGGTCAGGTAAATGAAATAGGATAGCGCAGCCACCAGGAACGCGCCGCCGCCGACTGTTGCGATGATGAGGTACTGCGCGCCAGCCGTGTTGGTCACGTAGCTCGCGAAGCTCGCCGCGCCGTTGAACAGCATCTGGTTCTGGATGACGGCGAAGCATAGCACGCCGAAGAACACGAGCGGAAAGACGAGCTTCTTTGCCGCTGCCCTGCCCGCCAGGTAGAGAGGCACTACAACAGCAATGAACACCGCATAAAGTATGACAAGATACTCATTGGAGGCTATCAATCCGGCTCCGTAGGCGGTCCCGAAGCCGAGAGCAGAGAGCATAAGCACCAGGGCAACGAATGCGGATGCCGCCGGCATGGCCCTCTCCTTTTTGTCCCCAATCAGCACCGACGCGGCGAACAGCCCAATCAGCACCATCGCGAGAAATACCGCCAGGCCGAAGCCGTTGAACAGCATCGCGGCCACATTCAGGCTACCAGAGGCAACATCAACCCCGCTGCCGCTGACAACCGAACCCAGTATTGCAGAAAGGATGAACGCTATGATTATGGTGGTGGCCGAGTATATCGCAAAAACCTGTTTCTCCTTGGCGTGGCCACCCATTATCTCTCCGTAGGCAAGGAAGGCGTTCCTCAATATCAGAAGGAGGGCGGCCGCTATTATGGGTCCGATGTAAATCGGCGCGATGACCGGCACCAGATTCGGATATGTGGCAACGAGGTCCACGATGTAGAAGACCGCGAAAGTTCCGGTTATCTCCCAGAGCGGCATAACGTAGTGCCTTATCCTCTCCTTCAGCACTGAGTAGCCGCACATGGCGCGTATAGCCATCCCCAGCTCCACGGCGAACATCGAAAGGAACGCGGCGAGTATCCCGTAGTTCAGGTAATACAGAAGTTCGTATGCCATATCATCCACTCGCGGCAAGCTCCTTGGCCAGCGGCCTGGAGTCGAAGATTCTCTTCAGCACCAACACGGTGAGCGGTATCACCGCTATGTAGAACGCTATTATGCCGATCAGGACGGGCAGTATCGCCGGGGATGTGTTGGCCGCATTCGCGACGCTGAGCACATTGTAGACTATCCACGGCTGCCTCCCCAGCTCGGCGAGCACCCAGCCGTCCTCAAGCACGAAGAGTGCTATCAGGCCAGAGGCCGCCAGGCCGACAAGCACGATTCTGGGGTAGATTTCCCTCTTGAGTATTTTCAGCAGAAGCACTATCAGCAGCACAAGCCCGGTCAGCAAGGCGAGCCCTATCATCAGGTCGAACATGAAGTGTATTATCAGCGGGGGCCATGTGCTCTGCGGATACTGGCTCAAGCCGGGCACAGTGCCGCTCGGGCTGCCGGTGGCCAGCATGCTTTGCAGGCCCGGTATTGGTATCCCGTCAACTATGTGGCCGTTCACGTAGAAGCCGCCGAGATATTCGGGAGCGAACGCCATCGGTGCAAGGTCCAGCTCGATTGCCGCGTACTTCTCCGGCTGCTGAGAGTAGAGCGTTGCGATGGAGGCGATTCCGGTTAGTATTGACAGCACGGTGAAGAGTATCGCCACCGCCACTACGGGGCCGAGCGCCTTCCTGTACAGCTGCCTCTCTCCCGCAGTTATCGACCTCTTGAGCAGCTTGTATGCGAAGAACATCGCGATGAGGAACGCACCTGTGTAGAAGCTGGTGGTGACTACGTGCGAGACCTCTATCCAAGTGGATGGTGTGTTGAAAACCGCGAGCGGGTTCACGTTGGTTATCTGACCAGTGGAGATGTAGTTGGCTATGTTGAACCCTGCCGGAGTGTTCATGAAGGCGTTCAGCATGGTGATGAACACAGCGCTCATAGTTGCGAAGATTGTGACGACTCCCATGATTGCCACGTGCCCGTACCTGCTCTTGAACCTGCTGTAAGAGTAGAGGTAGATGGCGAGGAATATCGACTCGCCGAAGAAGGCGAAGATCTCAAGGAAGGGCGCAAGTATCGCTACGTTGCCCACCAGCTGCATGAATGTGGGCCATGCGAAGAAGAGGTTGGCAGCCACCACGAAGCCAGAGGCAGTGCCTATTGCGAACAGCACGATGAAAGCGGTGGTGAGCCTCCTCGCGAGCACCAGGTACGCGGGGTCCTTCCTCCTTATTCCCAAGTACTCGTAGATCATTATCATTGCGGGCAGGGTCATCCCGACCACCGCCAGCACAATGTGCACAGCTAGAGATATGCCCATAGCTGACCTGTCAAACAAGGCTACCGGAAGCGTCAAATCCCTCTCGTTTAATTGAGAACACAAGTTTAATATATTATCGGCAAACAACGGTTTAACATATCATGTCGCTGGTGCGAGAATGGCATTGATGGAAAAGGACAAAGTCAAATCCAAGGCTCCCAAGCCTGACACGAAGAAGAATCCGAAGGCGGAGCTGGAGGCTGAGATTGCGGAAAAGGGCTTTGCAATCAGGGAGATTGGTTCCAGCTTCATGGCCGAAAACAAGGCACTGCTATCAAGGCTGGATCTCTTGCAGGTCAAGATGCTGTTCAACCACGTCAGCAAGCTGTCAGTTCCCGAGCTTGTCGGGTTCAAGGGGCCAGTCATAATACTCTTCAAGAGGGACAGGAGGAACGCGGCGGGAATATGGTTAGAAGAGCGGTTCAAATCCGTGCCGAGCAATCAAGAGGCATATAAGAAAAGCACATTGGGCAGGTGGATGCATGACAATTTGCTCTATACCGCAATCGAGCTAGAGGCACTGAAGCGAATTTACGGCGAAAAAAATTATTACACCAAGGAAGAGTACAAATACTCGTATTCAACGGTAAAAAATTTAATGAACTGCCGCTATATACAAGCCAAAAAAAGTGTGTTGCCCATACCCCACTTTACCGGGGTGGACAAGTGGGCCAATATGCTCCGGACCAATGTTGAGGAGGAGGTCAGGACGAATGGCTTTGCGATAATGCCCTGCATCGGCATACCCGATGATGCGGATAGGGAATCCCTTGGGAGGATGGGGATGCAGGTAGTTAAATCGACCCTCGGAATGGGACACGGCCCAATGGAGCATTCAACCGCCCGTGCCCTAGGCTTCAGTGGCCCTACGGCAATATTCTTCAAAGAAAGCGGAAGGGAAGCCTTGTGTAATGAACTTGAGAGCCGCTTCTTCAAGGCGTTCCCCTTGCGCACTCACAAAGACTCCTCTTTCTATTCCTGGCTGTATCGCAGCGGCATGGGCAGGGGTATTTGCACATCCCGCGGAAAACGGATAGCCCGGCAGCAACAGTATTAAGCCTTAACTTACATAAACTAGCGTAACTTTATCCTAGGCGAGAGAATGGCAGGAATAGTGAAGCTCAAGGCGACGATGTACATAACGCTCGCGCTGATATTCGCGATAGCGTTCGGCATAATATACGCCATAATGTTCTACGTTGGCGTGGGGATAATCGCGGTCATCCCCCTCACGCTGATGTTCTTCCTTGCGCAGTGGTACCTATCGCCGGTTCTCATGAAGATGATGGGCCAGCTCAAGTACATAGGCGACGACGAGTACCCGAAGCTGCACGAGATGGTGACCAGGCTCGCCACCCAGGCGAACGTCCCTGTGCCCAAGATAGCGATATCCCCGAGGCAGGATCCCAACGCATACGTGTTCGGAAGGACGAGGAACAGCTCAACGCTGGTGGTGCATCAGGGACTGCTGCCGATGCTGAACGATGGGGAGATGGAGTCCGTTCTCGCGCACGAGATAGGCCACCTCAGGCACAACGACGTGGCAATCATGATGGTCGTCTCATTCCTGCCGATGCTGATGTACATGGTGGCGCAGAACCTGTTCTTCTCAGGGATGCTTGGAGGCGGCAGCGGAAATAACAGGAACAACGCAGGAGGCGCAGTGGTAATAGGCATCGCGGCATTCGCGCTCTACTTCGTTCTTCAGCTGATGATACTCTCATTGTCCAGGGCAAGGGAGTCCTATGCGGACGAGTACTCCGCGACCACGGTAAAGAAACCGCAGAACCTCGCCTCCTCACTGCTCAAGATAAGCGCATACGGTGCGAATCCCGCGGTCAGGCAGCCTGGGGACGGCAACACGGTGGCAAAGTCCATGTACTTCGCCAGCCCATTCACAAGTGCTGATGACGTGGAAGATGTCAGGAGCCACGAGGCGGAGCTGAAGGAGCTGCTGCCCGACCTCAACATAGACACTTTCCTCAAGCAGATGCATAAGGAGAGGTCGGGGGTGCACGGCCTTATGACGGGCCTGTTCTCCAACCACCCGCCAATCTACAGGAGGGTGCTCGACCTCGCGGAGCTGAACAAGGAGATAAAGGTAAAGGGTTGATGCCATGTCAGGAATGCCCGCAGAGCTGAAGACAAAGATGGAGAAGCAGGGCTACCACTTCGTGGGCAGCCACTCGGCGGTCAAGATATGCGAGTACACCGCCAACGGGCTGAAGGGCAAGACCCTTTGCTACAAATACACTTTCTACGGGATAAAGAGCTGGCAGTGCATGCAGGCAACGCCGGCGATCGGGTGCGACCTCGGATGCACATTCTGCTGGAGGCTAATTCCGGAGGAGCACGGATACAAGTGGAACGAGCTCAACGCGATGGACTCGTGGGACGACCCGGTCCCCATTGTTGAGGGAATGATAAAGGAGCAGAGAAGGATAGTGAGCGGCTACAACGAGGCTGCGGACACGCCCCTCAAGAAGAGGCGATGGCAGGAGGCCAGGGAGCCGATGCACGTGGCGCTAAGCTTAACCGGAGAGCCGATGTTCTACCCTAAGATGGGCGGCCTGCTCGAGGAGTTCCACAAGAGAGGGGTCAGCACATTCCTCGTGCACAACGGCACCTTGCCCGAGGCGCTGGAGAAGCTCAACCCGCTGCCAACCCAGCTTTACGTTTCGCTGCAGGCGCCTGACGAGGAGACCTACATCAAGACGGTCAGGCCCAAGATTCCGGGCACATGGGAGAGGTTCAGGGCCGCGCTCTCAGTGCTGAAGACGCTAAAGACAAGGACCGTTGTCCGCATGACACTTGTGAAGGGGCTCAACATGAACAACCCCGAAGGTTACGCCGAGCTCATCGGACTGGCGATGCCCAACTATGTTGAGGTGAAGGGATTCTCCTTCGTTGGCGGGGCAAGGGAGGAACAGAGGGGGTTGAGCTGGGTATCCACACCGGACCACGATGAGATAAAGAAGTTTGCCACGAGGCTGGCTGAGCTCACTGGTTATCTAGTGACTGCAGAGCACATGCCCAGCAGGATAGTGCTCTTGGCAAGGGACCAGGAGTCGAAGAAGAACAGGATAATAGACTTCAGCAAGGTCGGAGAGGAGTACAGAAAGGAGGCTGCTGCCCTCCAGATTGGCTGAATCCTATCAAGTTATTAAACCGCCAAGTTTTTTGTTTAGCTCGCCAAAAACGAAGCGCTTTTTCTCTCTGCCAAGGTGAGTAACCGTCTTTAGAATTGCCTCATTGGTTATTGTAAAGATATAATTCAACTTTATTACACTATCCTGCGCCGCGCCCTCTTTGACCGAGATTGATACGCCTTTCATCTGCAGGTTAGTCGTTATCCCGGCTATAACTACGTTTCCCAGCTCCTCAAATAGAACTAGTGCAGGCCGTATCTTCGACTCATTGCTATCCGTAAACTGCATTCTTGCTATGATTATGTCTCCAGATCTAGGCACTCTCCCACGCCTCATAGTCGCCTTCGCCCCAGAGCTCCTTCATTTTTGCCTGTTGCGCCCTATGGATGAATTCGTCATATTCTGATGCTCCTTCAGCTACCTTTATTAGATCGGAGATGACTTCATCATAGGTTTCTCTCGGATACTTCTTTATTTTCTTTAATTCCTTAACTACTGATTTCTTAAGCTGCACCGTGGTAAATTCGTTCATTATGTATCACTTATAACTAATTATAATACGCTATAATTAATATATAAACCTTTCTATAATCTTAACGCCCTATTCCGTCCACTCCTCCGCTAAGGGATTTCGCGTTCACTCCCTTTGGCTTCAGCTTCTCGGCGAGGAAGAACGATGTAACTCCGTGCTCACAGACGAATATCGGCGTCTCGCCAACAAGCGCCTTGGGATTGGTCGACTGGAGAAGCTCCTGCGGATGCACGACCATTATCTCTGTCTCCGTGTCAAGCTTCATCTTAAGTATGTCCGTGTTAATCGGCCCCAGAACCCAGACGTAGTGCGACTTGCCCGATGCCACCAGCTTCTGTGCCTCTTCAAGCTCAATCTCCACATCGACATCTGTATCTTTTTCAGCCATTAATCTCACCTGTATGTCCGTCTTGTTCATTCCCTTCCGACTACCACTATCTTGTTGTAGCCAAGCCGCTCGAAATCCTTATCCATGGTTATCAGCGTCTCATTTCTGGAGGCGGCTATTCCCGCTATCAGTATGTCTGTATCGCTGATCGGTGTGCCCTTCTTTTTAAGTTCCATAAACATCTTGGAGGATTCAAGCGCAGCCGACCTGTCGAAGGCATGTATCTCCAAGCTCTCCAATAACTCCCTAGACACCTCGGCTTCCCTTGGGTTCTGGTACTTAAGCAATTCGTACTCTGTCACCGATGTGGTGCTTATTGGTTCTGTCTGTTGATACTGGCTGACCAATCTGGTCACGATATCATTTGAGTGCAGGAACTCTATTATCACACTGGTATCAAGGCAGGCCATATCAATCACCATTTGAACTTCCTGCCAACATTCCTTCTCCTGTCCTCCGCTATCAATTTCTGTATCTTTGCCAGTTGTTTGTCGCCCTTGAGCGCGCCTGCAAATCTCATTATGTCGCCCTTTGGACTCTCAATCTGGTTCGCCATGTCCTTTATTACGGCGGAATAGCTCCTTCCCCCCTTCCTCTTTGTAAGAAGCTCATAAACCTCATCGGATACGGATATTTGCCTGGCCATATTATGTATATGTATATATACATATATAACTCTTTCTGGTGCAAACCCCAGTTATTTAAGCCATCCAGCAAGCCGGACCTACCTTAGGGACGAAGCCACTCGGTATTGAAAAGAAAAAGAAATGGACTTGGCGGGATTTTCACGGCCCCTGTTTTCACAGGAACCTTTTTGAACCCGCAACCTCGTGCATGCCATGCACGCGCGCTACCGTTACGCTACAAGCCCATCCAGTCTATTTCCTCGTCAATCTATATAAACCTTCTTGAGGGCCCTGAGGACCCCCGAGCCCGGGCTCTCCCCTCCACCTGTTCACTCTCCTTCATTCGCCCCTCACCCCTCACGCTTAGGTGCTGCCATGTTGAGAAAAACCACGATAAACGTTGACATAGCCGTGCGCCCCAGGGTGGGCCCGTCGATCCTGCTGGCTGATATAGGCGAGGGCATATTCTTCTCCAACATGTCCAACCCCCACTTCTCGGACCTGAAGAAGGGCGACCAGCTCATTGCCATGGTCGAGATGCAGGGGGAGAGGTACTTCAGGATAGAGCGGGTCGTATCCTACACCCCCTACGAAGTGCTCGCTGACGCTGATCCTGTTCCCGCGACATCGACTAGACGCGATGGCGGGAAGCCATCTGTATCACAAGTGGCAGACGAGATCGCCAAGAACACGGAGTCTGCCACATCGCGCGTAATCGGTCTAGCCGCCGAGGATTGAGACAATGTCAGACAAGAAGACAAAACCAAAAACGCCTTCTGCCGCGAGAGTGCAGAGTATTGAGGTCCTGAGGCCCGGGAACCCCGGAGTCACGTTCTCTGACGCACTGGACATCTCCAGGGGCAAGAGGATCCTGTCGAACCTCGAGGCGGATGCCATACTCCAGGACGAGGAGAAGAGGGCACAATATAAGAGTCTCTTCCAGGGAAGTGCATGGACAAGTACCATGTTCGTGCACGAGGCTCCCGGAGTGACATTCGGTACCCAGGTCACCACGGACTACTTCACCATGGAGATACCGAAGCAGTACAGGGGCAAGGTGGACCAGATCCTTTCCTTCGACCTCTATGACTGCACAATCAGGGATGATGGAAGCAGGAAGGTCATAACCCTCAAGAAGGGGGCCAAGGTTAGGATGCATCAGTATCCGAGGGAGGACGGATGGTACTTCGTGGATCCGATCAGCGGAATACCTACTGGAGCGCAGGTCAAGAGTTCAGATCCGAATGCCAGGTACCTCTGGCAGAGGGATGACGAGGCCTGGATAGGTCCGTTGGTGCGCTGGGGCGGCTTCGACTACGGCCGCCGGGTCGTCGACGCGTACGGCAGGCCGGACGACGGGCGCGGGGTGGGGGTGGTGGTCGGCGCCACGGTACGCTTCAAGAAGGGAAAGAAACACAGGTGCAACTGCAGGTACTGCACCAGGAAAGGTGGTATCGAGGATTGATCATCGCGCTCCAGGGTAGCCACTGTACCCGAACCATTGTTCGTAGGTGGCAGCTTTGGTGACCACACGCCCGTCTATAGCGCCGTATCCAATCGGCCATGAAATTCAGCGGCAACACCGAGTAAGCAATGAAAACGTGAAGTCGCGGTGATGCCTCCATTGAGGCAATAGATAGATGGGCTACTGCTGTGCGTCCGTTGGTGCGCTGGGACAACAACTTCGACAACAACCGCCGGAACGTCAACGCGAACAACAGGCCGAACAACAGGCGCGAAATGGTCGCTGATGGCTGCCACCTACTGGGGAACCAGGGTGTGTAT
>DATLRT010000042.1:0-18449 GCA_035534575.1 Candidatus Acidiferrales bacterium | reverse complement strand
AAAACCTATATAAATGTTAGGGGCGAGAAGCTTAACTGGTGACCATATGGCTAAGCGAAAGGGTGGAGACATAAACGTCAACTTCGATAACGTCGAAGACATGAACAAGTTCATCAACAAGGTGGTGAACGAGCTCCTTTCCAACAACACGGTCTTAGACAACGAGGCCACCAACTCGGTTTACGGTTTCAGCATAAAAATAGAGCAGAACCGACCGCAGATGCAGCCGCAACAGAAGCCGCCGTACATGATTCCGCAGCAGAGTTCCCCTGAGAAGAGCGAGCCGCTCATAGACATATTGGACGCCAAGGACACCGTGACCGTTGTGATGATGATGCCGGGCCTGAAGAAGGAGCAGATAAACATATTCGCCGACAGCAGGACGGTGATGATAAATTCGGCGACGCCCAAGTGGGTCTACTCGAAGCATCTGACAATGCCGGAGGGGATAGACCCGAAGAGCTACAACGCGAAGATGAACAACTCCGTTCTGGAGGTGGTGTTCGCGAAGTCCTCAAGGGGAAGCCACACGCAGATAAAGCTTAACATTAGATAAAACGTGATTCGATGCAGGTAACAGTAAGAAATTCGAAAAGGAAGATAGGCAAGGCCTACAGGAACAAGACCAAGATCAAGAAGATCAGGAAGAAGCACAGAAAGCTGATGAAGAAGAAGGCCACGCGCTAGAACAGGTCTTCATACCTCTGGTTGTTGAACTCGTAGACTGTGCTGTCCTCGTTCGTTGAGAGAGAGCTTAGCATGGCCTCTCGCGTAGGGAAGCCCTTTATCCCGGTTGGAAAGTCGATTAGCAGGTGCCTTCCGTTGAACTCGAAGTAGTTGTAGGACCTCATCGTCCCGTCTATCACCACGAGCACCTTCGATGAGGGGTTGCCGAGCGCGACCAGGACGCTGCAAAGCAGTATGTTCTTGTCTATCACGTCGCCCATCCCGAACTTTATCGTGTCCTCCGGCGAGAGCCAGAACTCCAGCGGCAGCTTGATGTCGTCTATCCTCGTCCTCACGAACTCCACCGCTTTGGCCGCAGCCTCGGGGAAGTGCCTGTCATAGGTGTAGGGCTCAAGCTCCGACTTTATAGAGCCGGCAAGCCTGACCACGAGCTCCGCCTTCGGGGTGACGAGGGTCGGCAACTCCGCCACGGAGATGTTCTCCTTCTCCTCTATGTACTCCCTGTACCTAGATATTATCGCCAGATAGACCTGGCTCATCTTCGCATGCTTCTCAAGCGAATCCGTCTGACCGCCCTCCCTTCCATAACCATCCATTTTTACCTGCATAAGTATCGCAGCAAAGGGATAAAAGAGTATTTTGCCCTACCCTTCTGATAGCGTGGACAACAAGATCATCGCCGACATGTTTGACGAGATAGCATCTATGCTCAGCCTCGACGAGAGGCCCACCGCAAGGTTCGAGGTCAGAGCCTACCAGAAGGCCGCGCTGACCATAAGCGGGCTTCAGGAGGCAATCGAGGACATCTACAAGAAGGGAGGCAAGGAGGCGCTGATGGCGCTGCCCGGAATAGGGAAGGGGATAGCGGGCAGCATAGCGGAGTACATAGACACGGGCCACATGGAAAAGTACGAGTACCTGAAGAAGGAGTATCCGATAGACATGAAGGGGCTGACCAGCATACAGGGGCTCGGTCCCAGGAAGGCGGTCGCCCTCTACAAGGAGCTCGGAGTAAAGGACATCAAGACGCTGAAGAAGGCAATCGCATCGCACAAGATAGCCAAGCTCGAGGGATTCGGCGAGAAGAGCGAGGGGCTGATGCTCAAGGGCATCGCACTATTGGAGCGCAGCTCGGGAAGAATGCTACTGGGCGACGCGCTGCCTGTGGCGGAGGCCATAGTGGACAAGCTCAACAAGAGCGGGCTGGTTGAGGAGGCGCTGGTCGCCGGCTCGGCAAGGAGGATGAGGGAGACCGTCGGAGACCTCGACATACTCGCAATCTCCGAAAAGAGTGCACAGGTCATGAAATTCTTTGCTGCGCTCTCCGAGGTAGAGGAACTCATAGCAGAGGGCCCCACAAGGACATCTGTGCGGCTCAAAATCGGGCTCAACTGCGACCTCAGGGTCATACCGAAGGAGAGCTTCGGCGCAGCGCTGCAGTACTTCACAGGGAGCAAGGACCACAACGTGCAGGTGCGCACGATATCGGTGAAGAAAGGATACCGGCTTAACGAGTACGGCCTTTTCGACAAGAAGGGCAAGATAATGCCCACCAAGTCGGAGAAGGAGATATACGCAAAGCTGGGGATGCAGTGGATGCCCCCGGAGATGAGGGAATCAAGGGGAGAGGTCAAGCTGGCGCAGGAGGGCGCGCTCAAGATGCCGATAGAGCTGAGCGACATAAAGGGAGACATGCACACCCACGGGATGGACGGTGTCGAGAATGTCGACACCCTCGAGGTGATGGTTGACGCGGCAATGAAGTTGGGCCTCAAGTACCTCGCATCGACCAATCACACCAAGGTGCTTCGCATAGAGCGAGGAATGGATGAGAAGCAGTTCGAGATTTTCTTCAAGAAGGTTGACGCTCTCAACAAGAAGCTGGACGGAAAGATAAAGATACTGAAGGGCGCAGAGGTCGACATACTCAAGGACGGCTCGCTCGACCTGAACGCAAAGTGCCTAGGGACCATGGAATGGGTCGTCGGTTCAGTGCACAGCGACTTCGGCATGAGCGAAGAGGATATGACCAAGAGGATAGTGAAGGCAATCGACTCCGGGCTCATCGATGTCGTAGGCCATCCAACGGGCAGGCAGATGCCCAGCAGGGACGCCTACAAGGTGGATCTGGACAGGGTCTACGAGTCTGCGGAGAGAAACCGTGTCGCGCTGGAGATAGACGCAAGCCCGAAGAGGCTCGACCTTAACGACACCAACATAATGAACGCCTCGAAGTACAAGGTAAAGTTTTCAATAGACTCCGACGCCCACAGAACCCCGCAGTTTGCCTACATGCGGTATGGCGTCGGCACGGCGAGAAGAGGCTGGCTCACCAAGGACAGGATAATAAACACGATGACGCTTAAGGAGCTCTCCAAGTACCTGGACCTAAAATAGTGGCAGAGATGACAACCGCAATCATAATTCATGGGTGGTCCGCAGAACCTACCTCTGACTGGTTCCCATGGCTGAGGAAGGAGCTTGAACAGCTTGGTATCAAATGCATAATACCAAAGATGCCTAACACAGACGCGCCAGAAATATCGGAATGGGTCGCAGAGCTTTCCAGCGTTATGCAAGGGGTGGGCGGTGACATAATCTTTGTGGGGCACAGCATCGGCTGCCAGACCATCATAAGATATCTCGAGCGCACTGAGGGTACATTGAAGGCTGACGCAATCTTCGTTGCGGGATGGATTAACCAGTTAATGCTGGTCGAAGACCAAGACGCCAAGATTGCAAGGCCATGGCTTACTCTGCCCATAGATTGGAAGATGGTCAGGCCACATATAAGCAAATCAGTGGCAATATTTTCCGAAGACGATCCATACGTCCCGCTTACCGAAGCTGAGGTATTCAAGAGGGAGCTTGATTCCAAGATAATCGTTGAAAAGGACAAGGGTCATTACAGTCTCGACACAGGTGTCGACTCCGTTCCTGCCGTACTTGACGAGATACTGCTTATGCTGAAGTAGCCTACTTGTACTTTGCCTTGAACGCGAGGATGAACAGCGCAAGCGAGACGCTTGCTATGTTTGTCGCTATCAGCGGAATGGACCAGATCAGGGCGCCGTAGACTATCCATATCAGCTCGCCAACTGACAATATTATCAGCCAGACTATCGAGAGGTCGTGCGTTTCCTTTGTCCTCCAGACCTTTATCGCCTGCGGTATGTAGGCTATGGTCGTGAGCGCGCCAGCTAGAAGTCCAATTATCGTTACAGTATCCAATATATCACATCCTACATGTTTCGCAGAAGCCTGCCGCGGTCTCTCAGCCTCATTACCTCGGAATCAGCTTCATTCATCTTAATTATGAGGCTGTCAACCTTATCGCGGTCGTGGCTGTTTATAAAACCCTGAAGCTCCCACCACTTTACACCCTCCGCCGCTTTTATGTTTGTGGTTCTGAGCTCTAATACTGCTCCCTTGTCTGTCTTTATTGACGTGGTGGGCCCAGGCTGAAGGCATAACTGTATCCGCTTATCATCCGCTATTATTCCGGTTATGGCCGATTTGATCAAGTCAGTATCATAGCCATAATGCCTTATCCTGACTATATAATGGAAATAATTGCGCCACTTTAATTCCGAATCGGTTTTCTGGAAGAAAGCCCTAAGGTCTCCACTAGCCGGTACTTGCGTTACCCTGGATTTGAAGAGTTCCATTGCGGTTATGTCTGTACGCTCTACCTTTCGCGTTTCTCCCCTCGAATCTAAAGCAATCCCTTCAATTGCGCCCGGAGTTTCGACCGTCGCAAATTTCGTGCCGCCGAAAATCATTGTGTCTTTAACCCCAAGCTCAATCTTCATCCGCTTAACATTATCGATCGTCATATTCCCACCTGCGTCTAACATTAGTTCTGCAATAAACTATTTATGCCTGCTGTGCTGCACAACCTGCCCAAACTCAGGGCTACGAAACAGGTCCTGGCGCTACATGAACTTCGAGAGGTTGAACTGCTTTGTCGGTATGTTCCCCCCTCCCACCCCTCCGAACACGTTCTGTATCTCGTCCCTGATGAGGTAGAGCCTCTGCTTTATGTACTGCTCGAGGTTGTACCTGTTGGCCAGCGATATCGCCAGGTTCAGGTACTTCTCTATGCTTCCCTTCGAGATGGTGAGGACCAGCTTGCCCTGGCATCGCGTGCACTTGCCGACTAGCGGAACCCTCCTGTACTTAGCGTTGCACGCTATGCACCTGAATCCCTGCTTGGAGAACTTGTGCATGTTACCTATCAGGTCCGGTATGAAGTGGCTAGATATCAGCCTTCTCGCGGTGTCGCTCTTGTCAACGCTCGCCAGCCTGTCCATGAGCTTGAACTGCTGGTCTATCTTCTCCTGTATCGCGTTGAGCCTCGTGTACATGCTCTTTATCGGCGATCCCGTGACCGCGTCAGGTCCGCTCATGTGCGTGAAGTTTAACCCGTTGAACCTTCCGTCGCCCCCCAGCCTCGACTTCACCAGCTCCACCTCCACCTCTCCCGGCGAGACGTACTGCATGGTCTTGTCGTAGAAGTCCAGCCCATAGGCCTCTGTCACCTCCATGTCGTGGACCTCGTCGTCAACGTCCTTAGGCTCCACGTTAAGCGTGAGTATGATTGGGGCGTCCATTGTGCCCCCTATCGTAGTGGGCAGATAGCTCTTCGAGAAATTTATCAACGCATCGAGCAGAAGCATGCTGGTGTCCTCGTCTCCGTCGCAGTTCCTCCTTCTCGCCGAGATTACGTACGGGTGGGCGAACCCCACATTCGCATCCGTGAATCCCACTATCCTACACAGAACTCCCGCGGATGTATGGGGCGCAAGCGTTATGAGCAGGTGGCCCACGAGGTCATCTATCGTTGTGACGTTGTAGAACGGCTGAAGACCGTAGTACTTCTCCAGCAACTGGTCGATGAACCTCGCCACGCCGATGAGGTAGTTGGCGCATCTCCTGTTCACCAAAACGTCCTGATGCCTCATCTCGAGGAGCTGGTCGTCCGACTCAAGCTTGTTTCCCTTGTAGTCCGTCTCGTAGCCGAGCGAGACCAGCTTCTCTATCCCCGTTCCCACCTCTCTCGGATAAAAGTGCGTCATGGGCACGTCGGTCGCATCAAACCTTGCGGTGCCGTCCTTGAAGATGTACACACCGTTGACCGCTCTCAGTATCCCTTTCTCCATCTGCTCCGGTATCTTGTCCCTGCTCGATAGCCCCTTAACTCCCTTCACCATCTTCGGCAGTGCAGTGACGCCTACGGATATCATAGCGTCCTCAACAATCGCCGAGAGGTCGAGCTTCTTCATCTCGCTTCCCGATGCCTTGCCTTCGCAGAATCCGCATATGTCGGGCGTCGACTCCCTGCCGCAGCTCTTGCATATCTTCTCTATCCTCGCCCTCGACTTGTGCATCTTGCAGTATGGGGCGCCTAGTATCTCGTTTCCCTCCAGGCACTTGAAGCGTGCAGCCTCGACCTCAAGGTCGGACTTGAACTTCCTCTTTCCGCCGGTGTAGGCCTTTGATATGCTCCTCTCTTTCCCTCCGTACTCCCCTATGGGAAAGAGCACGTGTGGTGCAGGCTTCATCAGTCTCTCCTTAGCCTTCTCAGGCCTGCCTATCCTGCCTCCAAGCCTCGTGGAGCGCTTCATTATCTGGAAAGGCGACGTGTCGTTTACTATCTCCAGCGCTGGCTTCGACCAATCGATTCCTTCCATAGCATTATCGTCAATATTTACCTTCCCGTCCTTTGCGAATCCTAGCGACGCGACAATGCTCTGCGCATCATCGCCTTCTATTGTAATTACCCCGTTCTGCTCAACGTGTGGCACGCACAGAGTCTCCACTGTCGAGACAAGCCTCTCAGTTGCGTCAATGTCAAGCGAGCTGATCCGGAACAGGCCCTCGCCATCCGTCTTCATCCTGGACAGCGCCACCGCCTTCCACATCTCCTGCAGCGCGTCGGATTCTATCTCCGAATACTCGTAAATGTACTTCGGGTGCATCGGCACCCCGTGAGCCATCGATATCTCATAAGCCTCCTTGAAGCCCTTCGGGTCCTCCTTTACGTTCGCGCCTTTTGCATTAAGCTGCGCCATCCAGTACTCCTCGACGTAGCTCGTGGGCGCAAGCGGCGTGTTGCTCTTCTTGAAGTCGCCGTAAGTTATCAGCACGTCCCCCACTGCTATTATCCTCGTTATCCTGCTGCTCAGCTCCTTGGCTACAGTTATGTCGTTTATCCTTAGCGCCCTGCCATCGTCAAGCTTCACGAACGGACCCTCTATCGAGTCGACCGGCGTGGCTATGCATCCCTTGCCCGGCTTTTCAATCTTGAGCTGCGTCCCAGTCGCTATGAACTCGTCGAGTATGTACATGCTCGCGGTGCTGAATCCCTTTGCAGCTATTCCCGTCATCCTCGACCTTCCGTACCTCAGCCTGAAGCTGCCTGGATGTCCCGGATACGCGAGTACCGGCCTTCCCGCAACCAGCTCCTGGAGGAATACGGATTCCTTCGTGCCCTTGTCCGCCTCCGTCGACTGCTTCTTGTCCACCTTTATTATCCCGTTGAGCCAGCTCCAGTCGAGCCCCGCGTTCTTCGTATGCTTGAGAACGCTCTTCGCCTTCTGCGCTATACCCTCGCATAGAACGAGGCAGATTCCCCCCCTTACTCTGTTGGTCACAGCCTGCTCCTTGCCAGTGGCGTCGAGCCTCTTGATGTTCCTGTGTATGCTGAGCTCTATCTGCTCCGTAGGCAGCCCGTCCACGCACACCGGGCAGTTCTCTATCACCATCCTTATGTCCGCGTCGCTGGGCTTGTACTGCAGTCTCGCGCATCTTGAATCGTAAATCTGTATCTCCTCGAGGCACCTCTCCACCTCCGCCTTCTGCGCCTTATACGCGCCGATGTTGAGCAGCTTCCTCCCGTAGTCAGCGAGTGCCACCGATAGCGCCATGCTGGTTCCTCCCGCTCCCCTTATCGGTCCGGCGTAGAGCACCGCTATGTAATCAGAGCCCTCGATGTCCCTGTGCAGCTCCACTCCCTGCAGACCTTCTGTCGCGGCCACTACCACTCCCTCAGTTAGTATCGCAAGCCCAACCCTAGCTGCGAGCGTCAGCCTCTTCTCCACTCCGTCGTTCTCGAAAGTCTTGCCCGTGCATATCTCATTGACCATCTTGAAGGCGAGCTCCTGCCTGTTCTCTATCCCTATCCCGTTTATCATCTTGGCCAGTCCCTCCACGCCGAGTATCCCCTCCACCCTGGTGGCAATGTCCGGCGCGGGCTTTATCTCCACGTGCGGCTCCGGGTCGAAGCCCCTGGACCTAGCGCTCTCCGCTATCTCGAACGCCTTGTAGAAGTCGCGCTCAAGTCCGGCAAAGTACTGCTTCGAGTCCATCATATCTCCCTGTTGAAATCCACAAGGCTCATGTTGCCCGTCTTTGTCTCGAACACCGACATCAGACAGGGCGTGGGTATGTGGCCCTGCATCACCTGGAAATCAGTCCTTGCCTGCCACGTGCCGCTGTTCACTATTTCCACCCCGTGGTATGAGGCGTAGCCGTTCTTGTGCACGTGGCCCATCTGAAGTATGTCGGGTATCTTCTCGATGACGAGGTTGTCATTCTTGCTCGGCACTATGATGTTGCCCCCGTAGATGGGCGATAGGTGCCTCCTCTTCAGCATCTCCAGCATTGCCTTCTCCGGATTCGCGTAGCTCATGTTGGGTATCGATGCGATGACCGAGTCGAGCGAGGTGCCGTGGTAGGCAAGAAGGTCTACGCCGTGAAGCGTGAGGAAGCTTGGGTTAGGGAGAAGGTGCACGTTCTCCATGTGGAAGTCGCCGATGAGGTCCGCTGTCAGCTCAGGCTGCGGCTCGGCCCTCTGCACCGCATCGTGGTTCCCCGGTATTATGAAAACGTGTATGTACTCAGGGATCGCACGTATGAAATTGAAGAATGTCTTGTACTGGTTGTAGACATCTAGTATGGAGAGGTCCCTGTCCTGCCGCGGGTAGACTCCGATTCCGTCCACCACGTCGCCGCCGATGACCAGATACTTTATCTTTCCGGCCAACGCGGTCTTTCCACTCACATCTCCGTTGAGCCATTTCACGAAGTGGGTGAAGTTCTTTTCCATGAAGAGCTTGCTGCCCACGTGGGTGTCGGATATCATTGCTATCGCGATGTCCTCCTCCGTGCTCTTCCTCTCCTTGAGCTGGACGTCCGGCCATATTATGTCGCTAGCTATGACGAACGGTCCGGATATCTTCCCCCTGACCGCGAGCACCTCGTCATTGACTATGTTTCCCGCGCTCTCGAAGAGCGACCTCGCCTGCTTCGAGCTCCCGTTCATGAACATCACCTTGGCCTCGCCTGTCTCGTCCTCCAGCACCATCATTATGTTTCCGTTCTTGGTGACTATCTTGTTGAGCACGATTCCGAGCAGTGTGACCTCGCGTCCCGCGGTGTAGGTCTTGAGCGCCTCAACCGAAGGCAGCACGCCCGTCACGGCGCCCCTGTGGGTCTCGAGTATCCTCCTCATCTTCTGCAGCCTGCTCTTGAAGTGCTGGACGAAGTCGTCAACAGTGCCCTCCGCCCTCTCGATCGGGTTGTTGGTCACAGTGTAGCGCGCGTCGACCTCCGATGCCATCGGCAGGAAATCTGTCTTCTGCACAATCTCTATAGGCATCGGCGCTTTCTCTAGGTCGAGGGCCTTGACTATGTTCTCTATCTCCTCGTTGTTGACTATCGCCAGCTTCTCGAGGTTCTTGTAGCGCTCGAGCAGCCTTGAAAGGATAAGTTCGGAGTTCAGCTCATTGACGAGGTCTGGGCGTATGTCGCCGGCGACCAGAATGTTGGCCCTTGACAGCCGGCTAACCAGATCCTTGATGACATTTTCCCCAGCCATGTTATGCAGTCTTGATGGATTCGAGCATGCTAAGTATGCTCCATATCCCCGTCCTCGCCTGCGGAGGAAGGTTTATGTCGTTGCTCACAGCATCAAGGCTGTATATCGCCGATGAGATCCTGACTATGTACTCCCCCTGCGACGCCAGCTTGTTCCTGGCCTCGGTTATGGCGCTCCTCACGTTCTTCGGGACGCTTGTGTCCTCCATCAACATCTCCATGTGCCTGATAATGTCCTTTATCGTCTGCTCCATCTGCGCATCTTCAGCCATCTTAACACCCTAATAATTAGACAATAGGCTTTCCCAATCAAGCTATTTATACATAGCGGCTCACATGTGGTAGCCCGTCACCTTGTAGCCCTTGAACTCGTCAAGCAGGCTCTTTCCGTAGACCATCCTGGCCAGCCCCTCGAACTCCATCCTCGCCCCGGTCAGGCCGTTGTGCGGCCTTGGCTCCTCCGGCATCCCGAGATACGTGTATATCACGTCAGCCGTGAGGTGGTTCCTGTGGCCCTCCTTTGTCGGAATCCTCATCTTCTTCCTCAGCATTATTGCGTAGGCTATCGAGTGCATGTCTATGGTTCTGTGCCCGAAGTCCCAGCGCACCTTGCATCTCCTCGCCGCCGAGTCCAGAAAGTCCCTGTCAAATGAGGTGTTCTGTCCCGCGATGGTGTGCACTCCGTGTGACTTGAGCACCTTGTAAATGTCTGTCATCATCTTCTTCTGCAGAAGTCTCTTGGGCGACCTAAGCTCCTTCCTCGTGGCGCCGTTTATCTCAAGCGCCTCGTCGTTTATCACCGCACCCTTAAACGGCTTGCACTCGTAATAGTACTCCTTCACCTTGCCCGCAGTGTAGAGCACCACGCCCACGCTAACTATCGAGCACTTCCTGCTGTCGAGACCCGTGGCCTCGACGTCCACAACTGCGACTCCATCGAACATTGTCATGATATCACAAATACGGTATGTTTAACACAGATCTTGCAACCAGCCCTATTATTATCGTAACCGCAGCGATGCCCAGCGATATCGCCAGCGTCCTGAGCACCCTTCGCCTTATGCTGGTGTCGCTGACTATCGATATCAGCGCAGCCACGAACGAGAGCACTATGCCCGTCAGCACTATTGAGCCTAGCACTCCCCATGCCCCGGCAAGCCCGAACATGAACGGCACAAGGGGCACCATCGCCCCCAGTATGTAAGAAAGCCCCACGTAGAAAGCGGATATCTTCGCCGACCCCTTCAGCGGACTCTCAGTCTTGACAATCCCAACGCTTCTCTCGTACTCCATCGATAGGTATACGCCACCGGCCATGGAGAGCGTTCCGGCCACCGCGACTATGAATCCGCTGAGAAGCACTATCACCGGATCCCTGAGCGCTATGCCAAGCCCCGCCGTGGCGGCAAGTATCTCCACCAACCCGTCGTTCGCCCCAAGTATCACGTCCCTTATGTTGTTCAGCACCGGGCTGTGCTCTATTATCCCCCTCTTGAGCGGATCCTCCGCCCTGTCCATCTCCTCTTCTGCCTTCATAAGCCTATTGGACTCCTTTCTGTTGCCAGAGGCCTTCAGCGCGCTGTTGAGGTCGTTCACGAGCAGGTTCTCTCCGTACTCTATCATCTTGGTCGTAAGCGCGATGCCGAGAACCGCCTTGCAAACGTATATCATTCCCGCCATCAGGCTCAGTCTGAGTTCGGAGGGCTTCTTCATCTCGCCGTCCAGAAGCTCAATCCACACCTTCGTGTGCCCCAGCTCGATCTTGGCTAGCTTGGTCAACAGCGCCTTGATTCCGGCGTTGCGCTCCGTTGCCGCGAACCTGGTGTAAACCTTCCAGTGCAGAAGCTCGTCAAAGTAGAGCGCCTGAAGGTACTTCCTCTCCCTCTTATCCATCTCCGCACCGGTCGCGAGGATATGGCAGCAAATATTATTATAGTTGAACTTGCAAGTAAAACTGGTGAGAATGTGAAGACTTATCTGGGCTCAAGCTCAGCAATTTTGATAGACATACTTTTGGCTGCGCTTTTGGCCGCGCTGGGATGGTTCGGCACATCCGACCTTGGATCAACCGCTGTCGTATTCGTGGTGTCACTTCTGATACTGTTAGCCCTGTCGGTCAGGGTTGTCAAGGAATGGAACCGTATGCCCGTACTCAGGCTGGGAAGGTACCAGGGAATAATAGGGCCAGGCTTAATCGTCATACTCCCGTTTATAGAGTCCACACCGACATTCGTGGACCTTAGGGTGATAAGCACCACGTTCAGCGCAGAGCAGACGCTCACGAAGGACAACGTCCCGGTCAACGTCGACGCAATACTGTTCTGGCAGGTCAAGGATCCGGAGAACTCTATACTAAAGGTACAATCATACATAAACTCGGTGCAGCTGGCCGCTCAGACCGCGCTCAGGGACAAGATAGGCAAGAGCCTGCTCTCCGAGATGCTTGCGGGCAGGGACATAATAGGCGACGAGATAAAGTCGCTCATACAGGAGAGGATATCCGACTGGGGAACCAACGCGATATCTGTAGAGTTAAGGGACGTCAAGATACCCCAGGAGCTGCAGGACGCGATGGCCAGGGTCGCCACCTCTGAAAGGGAGAAGATGGCAAGGGTCACTCTCGCAGAAAGCGAAGCTCTTGCTGCCGACAAGATGATTGATGCGGCGAAGAAGTACCAGACCAACCCGTACGCCATGCAGCTGAGGGCGCTCAACATGTTGTACGAGATGAGCCTGATCGGCAAGAACATGATGGTGTTCATACCTACGGAGTCGAAGGGCTTCAGCATACCGACGCCAATAGGAGTTGCAGGGCTGCAGGACATAATGAACATGAACCTCAAGAAGGTGCAGAACGCCACGCAGCAGAAGGCGGACGTCAAGGCCAAGAAGAAGATGCCGCCGGAGGAGGAAGAGATGAAGGACGAGGATGGGGGACAGTAATCCCCTCCTCTCTCCTGCGCAAGGCAAAACTGAAAGTTCTATTCGCTGATTTTAACGCAGGGTTTATAAGCGTTAAATATAGTTTATAACCCGGTTATAAAACATTTTTGAGCACGTAAGTGACGCAATGCTTAACACATATCTGACCATCGCGCTTTCGATCATCATTGGGATGTCGATATTCATATCGATGCCGATAGTCTTCCGAAAGAACATGAGCCTCAAACGCATGCTGTTCTACAACGCGTTCGCAATAGGCATACTCGTCTTCCTGCTGATGGACATCTATGGCGACGTCGCTGGCATATTCAAGGGCAGCGCCATAACCAATCCGGCCGAGATAATATTCCTAGTCGGATTCGTGGCCGCTTTCCTCTTCTTCATACTGCCGAAGGGCAGCAGAGACCCCGAGGCCAGCCCGAAGAGGACATCGGTCCTCGCCGCGATAGGCATAGGCTTCCAGAACCTGACAGAGGGGCTGGTGTTTGGTTCTGCAGGCGCTGCCGGCCTGATATCGATTTACGTGCTTTCAGTTATCGGCTTCTCACTCCAGAACATCACTGAGGGATTCCCCATCTCGATGCCGCTCATAGGGCTCAAGAAGAAGATGGAGAAGAAGTTCGTGGCCGGCGTCTTCCTGCTGGGCGGCCTGCCTACGATAATAGGCACCCTCATAGGGTTAGTCTTCTTCTCCAACCTGTTCATAGTCTTCTTCGACTCGCTCGCCAGCGCCGCAATACTTTACGTTGTGCTTGTCTTATTCCACGTAAACATAAACAGGTCGAGGTCTGCCAAGAGAAACGAGACCAACCACGCAATCTGGCTCACCTACGCCGGAATACTCGTTGGCTTCGCCGCAGCATTCATCGTGAACTACGTCGTAATCGCTTAACTGGCTAACTTTCTAGGAAAAGCTTCATCTTGGCCCAGTAGTGCTCCTTCCAGCCTGCGCTTATTTCCTTGTACTTGCTAAGGGGCACTCCTTTCTGTGTGAACTCCAGCTTCGCCCCGCTGCCCTTCTTGCTAATCTTGAATGTGGTGATTGAGTATAAGCCCTCTGGCCAGTCTGCCCCTCTCCATTCCTGCACTATGAGCCTGTCCTTGACGAGCTCTAGGTTCTTGCCCTCTATCCACCCGCTATATGCCGATATCTTCCCGCCAACCTTCCTGCTGATTGACGCCTTAGCTCCGCTGAATGCGGTGTGCTTCTTGGAGTCCATCAGCGACTCGTAGACCTCGTGCGTCGAGGCCCCGAACGTCGCCGACTGCCTTAACGTCTTTGTCTTCATGGGAAGGTCACTTCTTGCCCTTCTTCATACCCGACGCCTGCCAAATGCCTACAGGGTTGCCTTCCGGGTCCAGACCCATGGCGGTCCACCCAATGTTCGGGATCATCATCTTCTCAGTCAAGACCTTTCCGCCCTGCTGCTTGAACTTCTTCAACGTGGCGTCTATGTTGGAGGTGTTGATGTAGTTCATCGCCATCTCCCTCTTGCTTCCCTTCTTGTACATCCCGCCCATGACCGCCTTGGAGTTGGCGCTGGTCTTTATCAGCCAGTACTTCATGTCGTGCATTCCGGAGTCGCTGAACTTCCACTGGAACACTCCCGTGTAGAACTTGCTCAGCTTTGCCGGATTCCTTGCTGGAATCTCAAAATGGACTATGTCGTTTCCCATTGTCTCACCGGTAGAAACAGCGCAGTGCGGCTATATATCCGTTTGCGGAGCCTACATTTACCCAAATCCAATCGGTTCAGCCCTCCAGCTCCTCGCCTAGCTTGTCGAGGCTCTGGGCCCAACCCGCATTCATCCCGTCAATGGCGAATTTGGCCTGAGGCAGGTTTATTACTTTGGTCACTGCCATATGTAGCGTCAACCTTGTTTTTTTGCCAACAGCTTCGAATCCGACTGTGGTTACGGTTTCAAACATTGGGCTGTTCTTCTTGTCTTCAATTGCCACTGCGGTGTAAACAAGTTTTTTTGAGGGTACGACCGCGGTAAACTTTCCGGTCATCGGCCACCTTGTGCCCTGGAAGCTTCCCATCTCCTTCCCTGCAAGCATCACTATGTGCATATCGCCTCCTACGCGTGCGTCGACTTCGCAAATAGGATTTGTGACTCCCCTGGGACCCCACCATTTCGCCATTAGTTCAGGGTCTGTCCACGCCTTCCAGACAAGCTCCAGCGGGGCATCGAACACCCGCTCCATAGTGACTTCCCCTTTAGGTTGATTTGTCTCCATGTTGCTCACTTTTCGTCTTGTTATGCTCATCAGCTAATCGCTTTCTTCACCAGCGTACGAATTCTTGCCTCTTCCGTGGCGGTCAGCTTCATCAGTGCGTAGGTGGTCGGCCACATGCTGCCCTCATCGAGGTTCGCCTTGTCGCTGAAGCCCAGGGTCGAGTACCTTGCCTTGAACTTCCCTGCGTTTTGGAAGAAGCATACGATATTGTCCCCCTTGACGTAAGCCGGCATCCCGTACCAGGTTTTCGATGTGAGCTCCGGCGCGCAGGATTTTATGATTGCGTGGAGCCGCTTGGCCATGGAACGGTCCGGTTCCGGCATAGCGGCGATTTTTGCTAGCACGTCGCTCTCCCCGGCATTCGAATTCATCTCTTGGACTCGTTCCCTCATAGCTGCGCGTTCCTCCTCCGAAAATCCATTGGACTTCTTCACGGTTGGGCTCTTTTCCGATTCTTTTGGTTTGCTTGTCTTTGCCATTTTATCACGTTAAATTGTCTCAGTGGGCGTTATCTGCAAATGAACCGATCTTGACTTCTCCTGCGCGCTGGTAATTTGCAACTATGACCCCTTTAGGGGTGACTTTGCTGTAAACCAGCCTTAAGTTTGCAGGAATTGTCCCTTCCGCAAAGAGGCGTTTTCCATTTCCCAATACAAGCGGATAAATTTTAAGCCAAAACTCATCGACGAGATCGTTCTTCAGGAGCGTTTGTATCATATTTGCGCTTCCGTGAACCTGCAAGTCGGGCCCGTCCTGCAGCTTAAGTTCTTTGATTTCTTTAACGGCGTCACCCTTTACTATTACTGTGTTTTTCCAGTCTGCGTTGTTCAATGTTTTTGATACAACATATTTCGTGGCGTTATTTAACTGCGCAGCAACTGCATCGGTCTGCTTAGGCCAATGCGCAGCAAATATCTCGTATGTTTTTCTTCCCAGAAGCAGTGCAAAAGGCTTTCCCATCTGCTCCCCCATTACCTGCGCCAGTGAATCGTCCCAGTACGGAAAGCTCCATCCCCCATACTTGAAATTCCCGTTCGCATCTTCCTCTGGCCCTCCGGGTGCCTGCATAACTCCGTCAAGTGTTATAAAAGTCAGAACAATAATTTTCCTCATGCTCATCCCGTTCGGATATCGCATGGCAGTTATAAAAAGAAAGCGCCTTAGCCGGGTTACGGCCCGTTTTTGACTTACTGGGATTAGCTAATAAATTCACAATGCGACTGGCTTGTAATAAAGCATCACGTTTCCAGACTTAAACGTTTTTGTTTTTATTAAGTCGAACTTCAAATTCCCCTCAAACCATTTCGATATCGGTGTGCCTCTCTTTATCATCACCGGATTCACCATAAAACGGAATTCGTCTATCAGCCCATTCTTTACAAAGGATGAAGCCAGATTGGGGCCACCGACCCATATCTCCTTGCCCGATTGTCTCTTTATGCGCCTTATCTGTGCAGCGTCGAATTTTTTCATTACCGTCACATTCTTCCAGTTCTTGTGCTTCCTGATTTTGTCGAGCGTATGGGAAATTACAATCTTAGGGGTAGTATTCATAAGATGGGCCACTATGCGATCCTCCTTGGACATCTTCGGATCATCTTCAGCCTGAGGCCAGTAGGATTCCATGAGTCGGTACATCCTGCGCCCGAAAATAATAAGGTCAACCTCTTTCATCTGTCCTATGGCGAACTTGTTGAACTCTTTGTCTACATTGTGCCAAGACAGGTCATGTTTGGGTCCTTCAAAGAAACCATCGAGGCTCACCATCATATATAACATTATTTTCCTCATACGACCCACACTTTATCTAGGCATAATAAATATAAAAGGAGAACGGCGTAATTGAAAAGTTATTTGTTATGCCCTATTCGACCCCAAGGATGAACCAGAATTAATAATGACACAGTTATTCTCAACAATTTATGGCTTGAAAGGCAAAAGATTTATAAAGTACGCTTAACATTGTATTACGATGGGACTTGAAAAGGGCATAGTGATTGCAGTAATAATTCTGCTAGTTGCCATTGCTGTGGCTTATGCGTACATAAATTCGACAAAAGCAAACGCACATACCACCACTACGATACCGACAATTGGAAATACCACTACAGTTGGCATAAATCCGACTACAACTGCTTCTACGATTGGGAGCACAACGTCTGTAACCACAAGCGTCGTGACGCAGCCCGCAGGTGCGAACGGCACCAATGTCAGCACTTTGCAGGATTTCATAGCCGTGGATCCGGTCAACCTCTCCCAGATCAGCCAGATAAGCAAGTTCAGGAGCTGCTCCGGGCATGACTATAGCGGATATGACGTCCAGGGCTATCTCGAAACCAACAGGTCGATGAAGCATTACTTCAGTCCGATTCAGCAATTAAGCGGCACTACAGGCAAGATACAGGAATATGCTCCGTTCAACGGCACTGTAGAGCGCGTAGTTGAAGAGCAGACTCCAGTGGGCAAGCAGGTATGGGTAGGTTACACTTCAAGCGGTCCTCAGTCTGGCTACCCTCCGGTAGGTATATGGCATATCGTCTTCTTCCATATGGACCCAGTGCCTGGAATAACAGTAGGGTCGCATGTAACTGCAGGACAATTAATAGGTTATGCAAACCAGACCAGCCCAATCCAAGAATTTGACATGGCCCTTACGCAATACAACGGCTCAAATGGTATATACAACCAGGTTCTGGACTCAATATTCAACCACATGACGCCGCAAGTGCTGGCCCAGTTCATGGCAGTGGGCGTGAACCAGAACGACATAATAATATCAAAGGCTTATAGGGACGCAAACCCTTGCAACTTCAACGTCTACGTCTACAACCCGAATGACTCAGTGGTCCTGACTTGATATCAAGCCATGATTAAAAAAAGGCGCCTTGGCCGGGATTCGAACCCGGGTTACAACCGTGACAGGGTCGCATGCTGGACCACTACATTACCAAGGCAGTGTATTGTAATTGTTTTACGCTCTTTTAAGCTTTTTGGGATTTGAGGAAGTAGTCAGCGAACTTGTTGAACGCTATGCTCCTGTGCGATATCCTGTTCTTGACATCGAGATCCAGCTGCGAGAAGGTCTTGCCGTACCCCTTTGGTACGAACACCATGTCGTAAGCGAACTTCCTTCCGCCCTTGATTTTGGCTGATATGGTGCCCCTGTTGACCCCCACGAATGTCTTTGTGGTCTTTCCATCGGTGTAGCAGAAGGTGGTGTTGAAGCTGGCGCCCCTTGCCTTCCCCTTCAGCAGGGTGAGTATGCCCTTGAGTCCGATCGTGCTGTACGCGTATGCTGCATATGTGCCAGGGAATCCGCCCAGCGCGTCTATCGATATGCCGCTGTCCTCAACTATCAGCGGAACCTTGAGCTTTGCGTAGGCCTCCCTCGCGCTCTTTATCGCTATCTCGGTATTGGTCTCCGCCTGCACCTCCACCTTCGACATCTTGACGTGCCTGATCGATATGCCGCGCTCCCTGCCCATCGCGATTATCTCGGCCGCCTTGTTAAGGTTGCCGCTGACGAAGGCCAAGCTCCTCATTAGAACACCAAATATCCCGCTGGTGTGAGTCGAACACACAACCTATCGGTTTCTGACATGAATCAGCCAGAGCATCAAACTACAGCCGATCGCTCTGCCATTGAGCTACAGCGGGATAGATAGTATTTAAGCATTAAGATTAATAAGATATTGCA
>DATLRT010000041.1:0-24559 GCA_035534575.1 Candidatus Acidiferrales bacterium | reverse complement strand
AAAATCAAGCTCGCAATGAACCTTAATGCATGCGAAGCCTTACTTCCTTTTTTTGCCGCCATGTGTATCACATTAAGACTAAGCGCAGTATGGGTTTTTAAAGCTATCGTTATTTGAGGTGTATTTTGATATAACTACGTCACCACTCATTTACAACGTTTTTCGACGTAAGCCCCTTGGGGCGATGGCGGAGACGCTCAGAGAAAGCGACAATAAACGAAATGGTAGATTTCCAGGGGGTCAAAGGCCGTTTTTCAGCTTGGAGAGGTGGGTTATGCCATACGTCTTGCCTCTCCACCTCACCTCTTTCATGCGCACCGCCACGAGGAGGTTAGCGAGGTAGATGAAGTTAATGAGGACGTAGATGAGGGCGGATTGGAGCCTCCTCTCCCTGGCCCTCTGGTAGGTCCTGTATACGCCCGCCAGGAAGGGTATGAGGAGCACGAGGAACCAGCCGCTGACAGCGGCAGCCAGCACCAGGGATGAGATGAACAGGAGCACCTGGGCGGTGTAGAACACCATGCCGTAGCCGAAGATCCTGCTGAAGCCAAGGACGGAGAACGCGGTCTGGCGGTTGGACCACTCCCAGAAGGTGGGGAGGTCGTCGTTGGTGTCCACCACCGGCTGCGCCGCCTTCACGTACGCTATCCCGTAACCCATGACCTTCGCCATATTGGTTATGGGTATGTCGTCAGAGACGCACCTGGAGAAGAGGGCTAACCTCTTGCCGGCCAGTATGCTTGCCTTGAATGCCAGGCTGCCTCCCCAACCGAAGCGCGTCAGGCTGGATTCCATCAGCCCCTCCCCGACGAAACTCCAGACGCTCTTGACTCTGGACCAGAAACCCGCCACGGGCCTGAAGTACGGGTATGTAGTCGAGATGCCAACCGCCTTGTCTGAGAGCGGGGCGACCAGAAGGGAGAGCCAGTCCTTCTGAACGTGGATGTCTGAGTCCGCTATGACGTAGATGTCGTAGCCCTTGTTTGCTGAGATGGCGCTCGATATGGCGTTCACCTTTCCGCTGCCCCTTGCGAACCTGGGGCTGGTCACCATCACCGCCATTCCAGCCTTCCTTATCTCGCCCACTGCCTCGTCCTTGAGGCTGTCCACAATCGCAACTGCCTCGAAGTTCTTGTAGTCCTGCGCCCTAAGAGAGGCGAGGTTCCTCGAGAGCTGGATGTCCATCCCCTTGCAGGGGACCATTACAAGCACCCTCGGCCTGTACTTCGGCATGGAGTTGTAAACCGGCCTCTCCCTCCTCAGGGCAAGCCCTACCAGGAAGAGGAAGATGAGAACCATGAAAAGCTCGTAAAGCAGGAGTGGCAGGCCCAATCAATCACTAGAACACTATGGCTTCGAACCGCCTGTTGATGGCCGTCGCTATGCTCCTCGTCACCGAGAAGTTCTTGGGGTTCCTCTTCATCTCGCTGAGCCTGATGAAGAACCAGCCCGTCCCGTTCATCCTCCATGCCACGAAGGCGGTCATCCCGGTGTTGGCCTCCCACTTCTCCAGCGCGGCTATCTTGTCCGGCTCTATCGAGAGGCTGCCCTTGTCCCAGGCCTTGCACTCGAATGCCATCCCCTTCCCCTGCTTGATCGCTATGATGTCCGGCGGGCTCATCGGATTGACGCCGCTGCCCGCTGAGCGTATGACTGAGTAGCTCCTCTCGTGCAGGAATGCCATCAGCTCCCTCTCGCTTCTGGCCCCTTTTGAGTACCTGGTCAAGATACCACGATAGTGTGATGTCTGGCAAGGAATTTAACACTTTACAACTACGACACCGCCCTCCGTCGGAGCTTCTGTCGACATAGGCTGGTTCGTCACGGCGCCGAGCCGCTAAAACGCATTTATAACTTGCGGCAACATAAAAGAGGACGATTGTCTATGTCCAATACGTCAATAAGCGATACACCCCAAACGCCCTAAATAGCTGCAAGCCAACAAAGAGAGGGGAATGGGATGAGCAGATGATGAACACTAAGAACCTAAGAGAAGATGTGGATAAAATGAACGTGGGAAACGAGAAGGAGGGGGAGAAAGTAGCACGCATTGTTGTTATGCCGCCAGGGCCCAATGCGCAAAAGAGGATAATGGAGTACGAATCCAGGGTGGGCACCAACAACTACAAGATGCACAAGCTGGTGATGAAGGGGGCCGACGGGATAAGGATCACCGACGTTGACGGCAACCAGTACCTGGACGCCCTGACGGGGGTGGGGGTCAACGTGCTGGGCAACAAGCATCCGGCGATAACCAAGGCAGTGACAGGAATGCTTGAGAAGGGCTACGCGCTGCCGAACAACCACGTTATGTATTATCAGGAGTACGATGAGCTGGTGGCGGCTGTGCAGAGCACCCTTCCATCAAGGCTGAGCAGCGGCGGGGCGTTCCTATCCAACTCGGGGACCGAGGCGAACGAGGCTGCGCTAAAGCTGGCGAGGAACCTGACCGGGAAGAAGTACATTATTGTATCAGACAGGGCCTTCCACGGAAGGACTGCAGGAACCTTGGGCGGGACCACGGGAAACAGGGGAAAGAGGGGAATGGAGCTGGCGATACAGGGGTACCACGCCTTCGAGAGCCCGGATCCTTACAGGCCCCCTGCTGGGAAGGACGCGGCGCAGAACTCGCTGGAGAGCATAAGGAGCATATTAAAGACAAAGGTAGACCCGAGCGATGTGGCCGCGATAATGATAGAGCCGGTGGCCGGGGAGCAGGGAGTGCTCACCTACCAGAAGGAGTTCTACAAGGGCCTCAACGAGATAGCGCAGCAAAATGACATATTCATAATAGCGGACGAGGTGCAGAGCGGGGTGGGCAAGACGGGCTCGTGGTGGGCCAGCGAGAGGCTGGGGCTGAACGCGGACATAATAACTTCGGCCAAGGCACTGGGAGGCGGATTCCCTCTGGGAGGAATGTTCGCGAGCAGGGAGATGTTCGAGAAGTGGGAGAAGGGAAGCCACGCATCCACAAACGGAGGGCAGGCGATTGCGTGCGCAGCCGGAACAGCGGTCATCGAGACGATAAAGAGGGAGAACCTGCTCGAGAACGTCAAGAGGATACAGGACCACATGAAGAGGGGGTTCGACAAGCTGGCGGAGAGGTACGAGGTGATAGGGGACGTGAGGGCAGCCGGAGCCTTGATTGGGGTGGAGCTGGTGCAGGACAGGGGCACAAAGGTTCCGCTCGACGCTGGCCCCATTGACGAGGCGGTGTTCAGTAGGGGGCTGGTCGCATCGGCAGCGGGAACGTGGCACAACGTGCTGAGGATGTCGTTCGCGTACAACACGCCGGTCTCCGCGCTGGACGAGGTGCTTGGGATATACGATGCCGCGTTCGCGGATGTGGTGAAGAAGTAGAGGGGTTTTGAGATGAGTAGCATAACACCGACCAAGATTCAGAGCGACATCAAGAAGCTGTTCGGGATCGATCTCGACAGCCAGACCGCGGAAACGCTGAAGGAGGTTGCGGACCAGCTAGCCGGGGGCAAGAAGAAGCACTACGCCCTGAGCAGCAGCGAAAAGGGGCCTGGAGATGTGGAGAGGATTCTGGGTTTCAAGGAGGAGAACGTGGCAATGTATCTCAGGAACAACTACGTCTCCGAGCTATCGGGCGCGGATCTGAGAACAACTATGGGGCTCTCAAGGGTGGACCTCAACAGCGTTGGGCCCTCTCACGATGGGACAACCATAGGCTTCGCTCAGGTGCCCATAAAGTATGTGGGTAGCGTGCTGGTCAACGGCGAGTACGCAAAGGGAAGGTTCCAGATGGCGATAGCGGCACTGGAGGGCCAGCTCTCGCAGGGGATGACGCGCGGGATAGAGACGTTCAACATGGCTGGCGGAGTGACTACCAGAGTCACCGATGACGGTATGACAAGGGACGTGCTGGTCGGGTTCAACAACATAAACGACTCGATTAACGTCTACAGGTTCGTCAAGTCGGCAGAGGGGCAGGCTTACCTCAAGGAGAGATTTGAGGAGGGGGCGAGGTACACCAAGTTCCTTGAGGCAAGGCCGTTCGTTGACGGCACATCGCTGCACATAAGGTTCAAGGGCACGGCGGGTCCCGCTATGGGGATGAACGCGCTCACGCAGAGGGGCAGGGAGGCGACTGTCGCAATGATAGACCACCTGGTGCACGACTTGCACATGGTCGGTGAGAACGGGGTGGACCTGCTCACGATATCTGGCAATATGTGCACTGACAAGAAGCCCACGGTGATGAACGCGCTGATGGGAAGGGGAGCGTCGGTTGTGACCGAGACGGTGCTGAAGAACGACCTGATAATGGAGAGGTTCTTCAAGAACAACCACCAGTTCAAGGGCGACCCTGACGGCGCGGCAGCAAGGCTGGCGGAGGTCAGCCTGAAGAAGAACGAGCGCGGCACGAGGCTCGCGGGTTCGATTGCGGCCAACACGCACGTGGCCAATATTAGCGCGGGAATCTACATAGCGTACGGCCAGGACCCGGGACAGGTGGTTGAGACCAGCCTTGCGAGAGTCTACATAGAGCAGACAAAGGACGGCGTCAGGATAATAGGCACTCACCCTGCGGTGGAGGTGGGAACGTTCAAGGGGGAGCTCTGGGGCACCGCAAAGGAGATGCTCAAGATGACAGGAGTGTACGGCGACCAGGACGAGATAGGAAAGACGAGGCTGGCCTTCGCGGAGGTGTGTGCTGCCGTGTTCACAATAGGCGATGCCAACCTTACAGCGAACCAGGCCGCTGGGACGCACGGGAGCACGTTGAGGAAAGGGTGATTGGATGGCCAACGAACGAAGCTTCCTGAGCCCGCGAGTGCTTTTCGGCAACGGCGTGATATCGGGGCTGCCGGCGGAGCTGGGCAGGATGGGTGTGAAGAGGGCCCTCCTGCTCACGACCAAGATGTCAAGGTCGACCGCGCCAAAGAGGGTGATTGACATGCTCTCCGCAGCGGGGATAGAGTCCGTGCACTTCTCGGCCATTGAGGCTGAGCCATCTGTCGCAAGTGCAGAGGCAGCGATGGAGACGATGAGCGGAAGCAAGGCGGATGTTGTCATAGGGCTGGGAGGAGGAAGCGCGCTCGACGTAGCCAAGACAGTTGCGTTGGCGTCCACGAACGGCGGCATACGCAGCGTATTCGGTGTCAACAAGGCCGCAAGGCCAGGCACGCCGCACATATTGATACCGACTACATCCGGGACGGGGTCGGAGGCAACGAACGTCGCGGTGCTTACGGACCAGGACAAGAAGAAGGCGGTGGTGTACAGCGACTACCTGATTCCAGCGCTGGCGCTGGTGGACCCCGAGCTGACTTACACGATGCCAAGGGAGGTAACCGCCCACACGGGGATGGACGCGCTAACGCACTCCATAGAGGCTTACCTCTCGGTCAACAGCAGCCACATGAGCGATGCGACAGCACTGAAGGCCATAGAGCTGATAGCGAACAGCCTGCCTGCTGCGTACAGCAGTCCCACAGACCAGAGGGCCAGGCACGACATGTCACTGGCGGCGCTTTTGGGCGGGATGTCGATAGCGAATGCGGGGACAAGGGGTGACGGTTGCTACCTCGCCGGTGCGGGAATAGCGCACGCTGTTGGGCTGGCAACTGGCACCATGTACTCGCTGCCGCACGGCCTCTCAGTTGGAATGGTACTCCCTGCGGAGATGAGGCTGCTTGAGAGCGTCTCTGAAGCAAGGCTCGCAAAGATATCTATGGCATTGGGAGGCGACGGCACAAGGGGGAGCGCGGTGAGGATAGTGGAATCGATAATGGAACAGACAGCCATAGATAGAAAGCTGGGCCGCGATGCGGGGGGCAACATCGACGCGATAATCGATGGCTCAATGATGGCCAAGAGGCTGCTGCTCAACATGCCGATGGAGATAACTAGGGAACACATGCGCACGGTGGTGAGCGCGATAGTGTAGGTGTTGTAGGATGAGAAGCTATGCGCCATGCAAGGCCATACTGTTCGGGGAACACGCGGTAGTGTACGATAGGCTCGGCATCGCTGCAGCGATAGACCAGAAGACCTACGTCGAGGTGACCGAGGGCTCAGGCGGGGTGGAGATTAATCGCATACTTGACCCCAAGTACACGAAGGTGTCAAGGTCCGAGCTTTTCGGCAAGCTGGACAGGTTCGATGAGATCCACGGCAGCAAGGAGTTCCACAAGCTGAAAGATTTCTCCTTCGTGGACTCGCTGCAGGTGGTCATCGGGGAGACCATGAGAAGGTACGGGTACAAGGACGTGAGGATCGACATCTCCTTCGACAACGTGCTGAAGGGCGTGGGCAGGTCGGCGTCGAAGTACTCCGCCATAACGCTGGCGCTTGCGAACTACCTGGGCCATAGCATAAGCGCTGAGGAGGTCAACAAGATCGCTTACCTGGGGGACGTGGTCTCGCACAGCGGCATGCCTTCGGGCATAGACACCAGCGCGGTGACATTCGGGGGAGTCATCGCATACAGGAAGAGCGAGGGGATAAAACGCATAAAGCTGGATTACAGCCTGCCACTGATAGTGGTGGACAGCGGGGAGCCGGCCAGGAACAGCGAGACGATACCAAGGGTCAAGAGGCTGCTGGAGGAGAGGCCAGCCTACGGCAACGGCATACTTGACGAGATAGACGGCATCTCTGCAGCCGCGCTGGACGCTCTGAGGAGCAGGGAACTTGGCAAGGTCGGGGAGCTGATGAACAGGAACCACGAGCTGCTGAGACAGCTTGACGTCTCAACGGAAAGGCTGGACAGGATTGTAAGGATGGCGCTGGAGAGCGGGGCGTTGGGCGCAAAGCTAACGGGGGGAGGGGGCGGTGGTGGTGCGGTGGTACTGGTCGAGGACACGGAGAGCGCCCAGGCAGTAAGGGCCAAGCTGGCAGAGGCGGGATTCAGGGCATTCCATGCGCGTATGGGCATAGAGGGCGTGTCGCTGCGCTGATGGTTAACAGTAAGCGATTTAAATTAGTGCAGTTTAGCTTTAATTGACCATTCATGGCATCAGGCAAACTCGCAGGGGCAGTTACGCTGCTCTTCAGGGAGGTTTTCATAGGTATGATACTTGTAGTAGTGCTACCTACGGCGCTGCTCGGTGTGATAGCTAGCGGTCACATAAATGTTCTGAACATAGTGGGCGCTTTAGTGCTAATGTCGCTGATGCAGTTTGCGCCTAATGCCTTAAATAATTACGTGGACTGGGACATTGACGAGGCAAACGATAAGAGGATGACAATGCACAAGGCGCTCAGCAAGCGCAAACTCCTCGAGATAACGCTAGTACTTTTACTGCTCACCATACCGTTCTTCGTATTTGGTAACCTGTACCTCAGGATAGCGATGCTGATAGGCTACTTTCTGATATTCAACTACAATGTACTGCTTAGGGCAAAGGACAAAATTTTCCTCAACTATGCTTTCATAGCCCTGTTTTACGGCTCCCTGGCATTCACGTTGGGATTCTTCTTCGCTTCAGGAAATCTGCAACTCTTCTTGAGCATAATATGGATACCGATATTTCTCTTCTTCATAGATCTGGGATTCTCAGTAAACAAGGATTATGAAGACGTTGATGGAGATGCCAAGCATGGCAAAAAAACGGTTCCAGTAGTGCTGGGCAAGAACATGTCGTTGGTCTACCAGTTTGTGATAATAACCGCGATATTTATTTGGGTGTTCTACATATCGGCTACCCAGATAGGCACGGTGTTCCTAGGAATAATGATTGCTTTCTATGCAGCCGCACTTTACTGCCTTAACAAGGTAAGAATGTCCAATTTCAAATCAGTCTATCACGATGCACACAATATAATAAGAGTAGATGCACTTTTGATTAGAGTGTCACTTATGGCACTCTTCCTCATCCTAGGATACCATGCAGTGATATCGGTATAATAAGCAATAAGCCAGTTTACTTGGGTCTCAGTTGCGCCACAGTGTTTGGCGACATCCTGATTTCACTTGCAGGCATTGAGAGGAACTTGCACTGCGGAGCTCCAAGCGCCACGCACTCCAGTTCAATAACATCCATATCAGTCTTGAAAGCTGCGCTCATTCCGCCAGCTATGAACCCCCTGACTACGTGGTCGACCGGCCTCTTTACCTTGGTCTTAAGGTCTACCGCGACTGGCGAGTTGTCCACAACTATGGTGCTGTGCTTCTTGTCCTTGTCCAGCTCCTTCCACGCAAGTATCCCCCATCCCGTAAATGTGGCGACCTCCATTATCCATTTTATGTAGTCGTTAACGCTGAACTTGTAGGTCCTGTTGTCGTTCGCTATGACATCCTCAAAGCTGTACTTGCAGGACTCGTAAAGGTTGTATACCTGCTCTGGATTCCCGTCAATTTTTCTTGACAGCTCAGAGAACATCTTGGAAGGCGGCATGACTACCCTGTTGGTAAACAGTGATATGTTGCCATCCTTGAAAGAGATGGCACGTGCCAGCATCAGCTTTTCGAGCAACGCCATCTAGCCCACCAATTACAACTGCTCCGCTGGCTTGACGGTTATGCCGCCATTGCCAATCTCGAAGTCATGAATGTATTGGCTGTGATTCGTGTCCCTTAGCTTGAGTATGGAAAGCGTCCTGCTCCTCTTGGCGCCTACGAGCTCGTTGTACATCTGTATTATGCCGTCGCACGCGAACTCGCTCACGCCGTCTATTGTGGTGTGCGAAGGAGTGTTGCCACCGTAGCTGATGAGTATGTTGGTCGTCCCCATCTTTTCCAGCTCCTCGATTATCATGTAGATGAGCCTCTTCTCGGAGTTGCCGGTGTAGTGCACCGTGTCCGAGCTTCCGCTCCTTGCCGCAGATCCGCCCATGCCCAGCTTGCCCGAGTCTATGTTGGTCAGCGAGACCGTGGAAGCGGCGCTTCCCGCATATCCGAGCGGTATGGAGAACAGGTTGATGTTTATCGAGAAGGTCTGGATGTTGTCGAACACCACCCTCTTGGCGTTTATCTGCTTCTTGACGTCCTTTATCATCTCGAAAAGGTCGAACCTCATCCTGTCTATCGGTATCAGCAAAAAGAATATCTTGCCCTGCTTCTCCATGCCGTCTATGTCCATTCCGAGCTGCCTGGCCTGCACCCTAAGAGTCTCAACAGACGAGTCAAGGGAGATGTATATGCCGTTCTCCCCGTTCAGCGCGCCGTTGTAAAGGTACTGCAGCGCGAAGATCGTCTTACCCGTTCCTGGCCTACCGGTCAGTAATATGTTCGCTCCAGCGGGAAGTCCCCCCTGAACCAAACCGTCGAACCCCGTTACACCCGTTGCTACCCTGTCCATGTCATCCCTCCCAAAGGTAGCTAGCAACGTCCTTCATATAAATACCTTATGGTAAAAGAGAAGATAAGTTTTTAAACCTATGCTTGCGCTGAGGAATAGCTGCTTACCGAGCAGTAGGCGTCGGCAGATTGCGCCGGGCCGGTTTCAGCCCAGGGCGGGGCGCTTCCTGTACTCGAAGTAGCTGGTGACCGCGCCGAACCTGCTGCCTATGTTCTTCCTTATGTAGCTCACCGCGTCCTCGCTGTTCTTGTCGCTCTCGAACCTTGTCTTAACCAGGTAGCCGTACTCGCCGTCCGTCACATAAACCTCCTCCACGTGCTTCAGCCCCATCAGGCGCTCGGCCAGCTCGTCTATGTTGGAATTGGCCTTGGGCCTGATCAGGTAGAACCTGTGCAGCCTGGACCTCTTCGCGGAGCTCATCTTATCGCCCTTGCGACCTCGGCCTTCTTGGCCTCGGCAGGCTCGTCAGCGTAGACGACCCTGTAGGAGTACTCCCCGTCGGGCACAAGCCTGACAGGCCTGTTCTCCTCTGAGGTCTTGCATTTGCACGCCCTGCCGCACTGCTTGCACGCAGCGGAGCCATCCTTAGACGGCTTGCCCATTCCCAGGATATCCATTATTCCCATCCTATCACCCATTAAGCATAAGCAAAAGGGATGGGGCGAAGAGCAGGTATGTAAAACGACCGAAAACCATTCCCCTTGGGGAGGGAAGACATAGCATAGCTACGTCGGAACGATATATCGGCTTACTGACTCTTCCACCCTTCATGACTTCCCCATCCTTAGGAGTATTATGAACGACCCTGAATATATAGCTTATCGCGTAAAAGTGTTTAAACAGGAAACATAGTAGAAATATATTGTAGTTTAGTAAATTAAAGTGGCATATTATTTTAGTATTAAAGCTAATATAATACAAAGATTTATAAATAATAGGGGTCATTATATTAGTATGGAAATACCTTCCAGAGTGAAAGAACGATTTGATGGTCTGAAGAAGGAATATGACCATATCTATCTCAGAAACCTCTCTGGCCGTTTTTACGTTTACCGAATAACATCAACAAAAGCTGCTGGACCTAAAAAAGGCAACGTGAGTTCAGAATACATCGGCAGAATAACTGAAGAAGGTGCATTCGTAAAGAGAGGTATGAGTGAGGGGGAAAAAACCCTTGAAGTGGCAAAGGCAGTCATAGAGGAACGCGGGGGAAAAGTGATAATGCCTGAGGTTAAAGTTTATGATGAAGACCAGAAAGAAGTTGAAGAAAGTAAATTACTTTCACCTTCAGAAGAAGAGAGGAAGATTTTAACCATACTTAGTATGAATGGTAGGGCAAGAATGAAGTCAATTGGAAAAGTTCTAGGGATAACTGCACAGGCCACAACTAGAAAGGTTAGAGAGCTAGAAAAACGCCACAAATTGGAGTATACTGTAGAAATCGATCCAATAAAATTGGGATATCTCGAATATTTAGTATTCATAAGATTTGAAGGAGAGAAACCAACTACAGCAGAGTTATTGGAAGCTTTTGACAAATTACCAATAGTCCAGTTTTGCGCTTTGCTTAAAGGAGAATATGACGTTATGCTTTATGTACTTGTAGACGTAGATGACGTTCGTCCTACACTTGAGGGTCTAAGATTTAACACGCTTACAAAATTCAATGCTATTTGGTACATAAATTCTGTGACTACTTTTTATGGTTTTATGCCAATTAGGGATCTCTTTTTTGATTTGCTAAAAAACAGGATATGGCACAGGAAGCGTGGCATACGGGAGGTTCCTCAGTACGCACTATTTCAGAGGGATTACAAAAGCCTTAGAGCATTAAACAACACAGGAAAAAAGAAGTTTAATGAGATAGACAAAGAAAACGGATTGCCAAATGGTAGTTCGAGGTATGCTTATTACGGATTACTAGGAAAAGGGATATTAAAAAGAATTACAATAAAAGAGAGAAATTTACCCATAGCTTATGATGCACTATTGCAATTCAAACTGGTAAATGTTAATACTTATCAAACCACTAGAAACAATTACAGATTAGATGTGGTTAAACCCAGTGATGCACCTTATAATGAGTACTCTGTCATCTTTGATTTATACAATCCTGACGGCTTCCTTGCGGTAGTGCCAGTTAGCAATGGGGATAGTATAGATGCAAAAGCAGACGGATTGAAAGCGGTGCTTAAAGGAGTAAAATTAGACACAGTAGTCATAGTTGGGGTGCTAATAGGTGAAATTTGTCATAGGCGCTTTGATAATGCTTATTCAGTACAATACGAAAGTTTAGTCCAACAGAAGACTATCGAACAGGAAGAACGGATACAGTATGACAAACTCTAAGGATTATTTGAACAAACAACACAGTAAAGAAGAAGCTATGGAAAACCTAATTATAGGCTTTCTTATTAACAATAATTTTTATTATCCGCCCGTCATTGTATTCACCCTTAACACACAAAATTCGCTGTAAACCATTAAATACCTTCCCTTGGGGGTCGTTTCTGAGCGTATATAGATAGGATAAGTTGATTTAAACATTTAATAGAAGTTACTTCCCAGGAACCATATTATCACCTCTTAGTCTCCATCTCCTTCCATAATATCTACCATTTTAATCCTCGCCATTTCTCATTATATCCACCTTTAGCATCCTGGCATTTTCACACCGTTAAACACTCAGGCTTCGCTGGTGTGTTTTAAATAGCTTTTAGCGACTGCGTTTCTAGACGTATACCCGCATGGTGGCTGCTTATGCCCCCGTCCTGCTTATGAGGTAGTCGGCCAAGGCTTTGATCCTTGCCTTCGCCCTCGACTCCGGAAGCCTCTTCGATATGCCTTCCCAGGCGTCCTTGACTATGTCCACGGCGACCTTGTCAACGTACTTCCTTGCTCCCGTTCCGTCTATAATTGCTATGGCCTCGTCTATGAGTGCCTTGTCCTTGGTGTGCATGCCCAGGATCTCTATGAGCCTCTTGCCCTCGCCGTTCTTCAGCTTGGAGAGTGCGTGTACAACCAACAGGGTTATCTTGCCCTCCGAGATGTCGTCCCCCACTCCCCCCTTGTTCGCCGAAACGCCGCTCGGGTAGATGTTGAGCACGTCGTCCTGTATCTGGAACGCGACCCCTATGCTGGCCCCGAACCTGCCCAACGCCTCTATCGTCTGGTCGTCAGCCTCCGCCAACGCGCCGCCCATCTTCGCTGCCATCCTCGCCAGGACCCCTGTCTTGTCATTGGCCATCTCGAGGTACTTGTCCTCCGTTATGGTCTTCGGGTCGACTATGCGGTTCTTGTGCCAGATGATGTCCGTGGCCTGGCCTATGCATATCCTTGTCATCTCCTTTATGTAAATCGCCAGCGCCTTGCCCTTTACCTGCTCGGAGAGCTTCGGGCTGTCCACCAGGGCGTTCATCGGGAAGTAGTACATGAAGTCCCCCAGGTTGACAGCGACATCAACACCGTACTTGATGTACACCGCGGGCTGGCCCCTCCTTGTCTGCGATGAATCTTCAACGTCGTCGTGCACCAGCGTGCCGTTGTGTATGACCTCAGGTATTAACGCGAACTCCAGATAGGCATCGGGATCCTTGCCCAGTGCCTCGATGATCAGCAGCATCAGCGTGGGCCTCCACCTCTTTCCGCCCTGCTCCAGTATGTACATCGAGGGCTTGAGCACGCCCTCGTCAAGCGCCTTGTGGTCGAACTTGTACCCGCTCCTCCCCAGCAGCTTCTCTATGGAGCGCGGTGAGGATGCGACTGATATGTATTCCAGGATCACCGAGTTTATCTCGGCTCCCTTCTTCTCCAAATATGATACGATGTCATCTTTCTCTTCAGCCATGCAACCATTTTTGTTCGTTTAAGATGGGATAATCCCAATATATAGCTTTCCTCACTGTCCGTCGTGGGCAAAGCTCAGACGCGCAGAAGGTCGTCCTGAGTGAACAGCGAGACGTGCTTCACGCCGGTCTCCTTCTCCACCCTGCTGTCCAGCTGCCTGTTCACCACGGAGAAGGCGAACGGTATGTGTACATTCTTGTGCTCGTCCCTGAGCGCGTTTATCGCATCCACTATTGAGCTGCCGGTGGAGGAGACATCGTCCACCACCACGACCATCTTGGGCTTGTCATCGAACCTTCTCAGCCCCTCTATCCTGTTCCCGGTGCCGTAGTCCTTGTGGACGTTCCTGACATAGAATCCCTTGAGTGGGTAATCCGTGAAGGCGGAGAAGCTGACTATCGACTGCGATATCGGTATGCTGCCAGTGGCCTTGCCGCCCACGTGGCTTATCTCCCTTCCCGACGTTGCTATCAGCTCGTGAGCTAGGCTTCCAATCAGCATGGCAGCCTCCGGGTCCTGCGCACCTCTCTTGAGGTTTATGTAGTGCTTGCTCACCGCGCCGCTTGCCAGCTGGAATCCCTTCTCGCTGTACTCAACGTAGTGGGTTCTGAGCAGGTTGCCCAGCCTCTCCTTCCTTATGGTGGAGCTCTCCTGCAGCAGCTGGTTCATCCTTTGCGCGAAGTCCCCGTATCCGGTTTTTGCCTGCGTCATGCGATTCCCTTCCTTCACTGCCTACTTCAACATGCTCTGCCTTGACCTTGCCGTGTGGCCCCTCTCTATCCCGCCCTTGATCTGCATCACGAGGTCCCTCATCCTCTTCTCCCTCGTCCTGGCTATCATGAGGTATGCCTCGTCCTTCGTCTTCCTTGCCACTAGTATAAGCACTTGCCCGAATTTAATCCTTCCTGCCCTGCCCCTCCTCTGTATGCTCCTTATCTCGTTGGCCACCGGCTCGTAGAAGATTACCGCGTCCACGCTGGGTATGTCCAGCCCCTCCTCGCCGATTGATGTGGAGACCAGGACGTTGAACTTCCCCTTCCTGAAGTCGTCTATCGTGCTCTTCTGCGCCTCTTGCGTGACGCCCTGGCTCTTGCCCACGAACGACCTCGCGTTGATGTCCTGCCCCTTCAGGAGGTCGGTGAGCTTCTTTATGGTGGACCTGTACTGCGCGAACACTATCACGTTCTTCCCCTTCATCTCGTTGGCGATGAACCACTTTATGTACTCCATCTTGGGGTGCTCCTCGAACCTGTCCAGCGCCTCCTTCGCGGTCTTTATCGCCATCACAACGTTGCCGTTGGTGAGTATGCTGTTTAGCGCCCTGCTCTTCTTGTCCTTTGCGTTGAGGGCGTCGAAGTAGCTCATGAACGGGTATAGTCCCTCCGTGCTCACAAGGTCGTATGCGTGCGAGAGGTGGAGGAGGTAGACGTAGTGCAGGAGCGCCATGAACTTGTAGTTCTTCGCCTCGAGCTTGTCAATCCCCCTTCCTATCTCGAGTATCCTGCCCTTCGACAGCCCGTCTGACTTCTTGAACGGGCTGAGTCCGTAGCTGTAAAGCTTGGCCAGGTGCTCGTCGATGACCGGCTTGAGCAGCGCCATTATGGACTCCACGGTCTTGCCCGGCTCCACGTAGATGGTCTCGACCTTCTTCTCCATCACGTAGGGCTCGACGTCCGGGTCTGTGGATATCCTTATCTCGATGTTCTCCACGCCCAGCGCCTCTATCAGCTCGTCTATCTTCTTCCTGTTGCTTCCCGGCGAGGCGGTCAGGCCTATCAGCTGCACCCCCTTGAGCTTGCACTCGTCCGCTATGTAGGTGTATGCGTACTTGCCCACCGCCTTGTGGACCTCGTCGAACACTACCACGCCAATCCCGTCAAGGTTTATCCTTCCCTTCTTCAGGTCGTTGGCGAACGTCTGCGGCGTTGCCGCGATCACCTTCGCCTCTTCCTCAAGCCTTGCCCTGCTCTCCGCGCCAAGGCTTCCAGTGAGAAGGAGTATGTGGCCGGGGTCGATGTTGAGCAGCCTTGTGAGCGAGATGTGGTGCTGCTCGCTCAGCGGCTTGGTGGGTGCGAGCAGGACTGCCTTCTTGCCATTGTGCAGCGCGTTAGCCATGGCGAACACAGCGATTAGCGTCTTGCCGAGTCCGGTGGGTAGCACGACAAGCGTGTTGCCCCCTGTGTAAATGCTCTTGATTATGTTGATCTGGTAGGCCCTCGGCTCTATCAGCGAGGTGTTGACCAGCCGGTCATACGGAGATAGCGAGTCCCATCCCAATGCCATGGTGAGACTTTGCAATACAGATATATATCTTTATATTCAATTCTATTTTACATCGCTATTTACGAGTGCAATCTGTAGCACCGTACTATCAATGCCGCAATAGCTCAGCTCGGGAGAGCGATCCGCTGAAGACGGATAGGTCGCTGGTTCAAATCCGGCTTGCGGCACTTTTTCATTAATGAGTAGTAACCATATGCAAGATGACAAATTGTATGCAAAAGCTGTAGAAAAAATCCTAAAAAAGATAAGAACAGGCAGTGAAAAGCTATCTAAATACAAGCTTAGCAAACTATAAATATTAGCCAAAACAGATACCGATGGATGAAGCACATTGACACCCATGTCCACTTCAGGGACTGGGGCGAATCCTACAAGTACACGATAGGGAAGGGAATGGAGCTAGCCAGGAGCCAGGGCATAGTTGCGGTGTGTGACATGCCCAACACCAAGCCATCGATAATAACGCCGGAGCTCGTAAGAAGGAGGCTGAGGACGGCCGATGAGCAGGGCTGCCTTGAGGGCTACTACGTATACATCGGCGCCACAAGCAGCGCGGACCAGTTGAGGTCCGCCTTCACTGAGATAAAGCAGAACCCGAAGGTTGTTGGAATGAAGCTCTACGCAGGGCGTTCCACAGGCGACCTCTCGGTAGTTGATGATGAGGACCAGAGGAAAGTCTACAGGATAGCAAAAGAGCAGCACTACACCGGGATAATAGCGGTGCACTGCGAGGATGAGAGCCTTGCTTGTTACAGCTGCTGGGAGCCTGAGAGGCCTTTCACATGGAACCTCGCCAAGCCGCCTTCGATGGAGGTGAAGGGGGTAGCAAACCAGATAGCGTTCGCGAGGCAGGAGGGCTTCAACGGCAACCTGCACATATGCCACACATCAACAGCAGCGGCAGTGGAGCTGGTAAATGACGCTAAGACACAGATGAGCATAACCTGTGCCGTTACACCGCACCACCTTACCTACTCCACTTATGACATGCAGTGCAGCAGCGCTACAATGCTGAAGGTGAACCCGCCCATTAAGGACGTGGACGAGATGTTTAGGCTGAGGGGCCTCTTGAGGGCAGGGAAGATAGACTGGATAGAGACAGACCACGCCCCGCACAGCGTTGAGGAGAAGACCTACATGGCGGGCAAGCCCAAGGAGACTTACATGTCGGGTATAAGAAGCATGGACAGCTACGGCGATTTCATCCAGATGCTGAAGAACAACGAGTTCACTGAGCAGCAGATTGAGGCGCTGACTTATTCCAACATAAAGAAAGTTTACACAAAAATAATCGAGTAGGTTTTCATGGCGCACACTGAGGAGGTCAAAAGGTTTCCAGAGCTTAACCTGATGGACAAGGCGATGCTCCTCAGGGGAATGAGGAATCCCGAGTACTTCAAGAACGAGGCGAGGCCGAGGCTGTACAAGAGATGCGGCAACGACCCCGAGATGGTCCACGAGATGATGCTGGACCTGCTTCACAGGGACGGGAAGAAGATATCGATGCTGCTCGGCCCTTTCTTCGCACCGCCGAAGAAGCTGAACGTCAGGATAAACGGGATTGATGTGGTGCCTTTCGGCACAGCTGCGGGGATGGACAAGAACGGAGATGCGCTTCTCGTGTTCCAGCACATCTTCGGGATGCAGGAGCCCGGCACCGTTGTGCTGAACCCGAGGGAGGGGAACAAGAGGGTCAGGGTTGCCACGCTTGACAGCGAGCTTGACCTGATAAACGCACAGGGCTTCCCGAGCATGGGGCTCGACTACTTTGCGAAGAACCTTGCTGAGTACAGGAGAGCGGGAGGAAACGCGAAGGTGTACGTGAGCGTATGCGGCCTACCGGTTGCAGAGGGAAACGTGATAGAGACCGCGATGAAGGAGATGTACGAGATTATCACCAGGCTAAAGTCGGACGCGGACGGCTTCGTATGGAACCCGTTCTCCCCTAACACTGCCGCGCTTAAGCAGCTGCGGGTGCCGGAGGTGTTCTACGAGACCTCGAGGCTGATGCACGAGCTGGCACCGGACAAGCTGAGGATGGTAAAGCTCGGGCCGTACGAGCCAGATGGGAAGGCTGATGCTATGAAGCTGGTCGGCAAGTTCATAGATGGCGGGGGGCACGGAGTCGTCACCACGAACACCAAGATGATACAGAAGGAGGAGATACCGCAGCCCTCAAGGGCCGTATGGGGCTACCCCACAGCTGGCAGGAGCGGCGCGTACCTGAAGGAGCACAGGGCGAGAAGCATAAGGGACATAAGAATCGAGTTCCCCGACTCGGTGATATTCGCGACCGGCGGGATCTTCACTCCGGATGACGCGTTCGACAGCTTTGCAAACGGAGCCAACGGCGTGCAGGGCTACACCCCATACGCCTTCTTCGGAGTGGGGCTGGCAAGGACGCTGATGAAGGGCGTCGAGCAGAAGATCGAGGAGCACGGCTTGAGCAGCTTGTCAGAGCTGCAAAGGACTGCATCGGATGAGATGAGGAAGGCCAGCAGCTCGGCCTAGCTCTGTGCAACATCAGCGACTACGCTCTTGTTCTTGTACATCCGCTTCAGCAAGAGCAGCGGGATTATAACGGTTAGCGAGATCGCTCCGCTAACCAGGAAGTAGCCGCCGAAGTTGAAGCTGTTAATGTAAACTCCGGTGGGTATAAGGTTGAGCAGCCTGCCGACCATGAGGAAGACCTCCCACAGCACTACAAGCATAGCGTGCTGCCCCCTCTTGAAGAAGTCGCCGTAGAGCGCGAACAACATGAACACAAGCGCGCCGGAGACGCCGGACACCACGGATGCCGCGACCAGCTCCGGAACGTTCATCACGAACGCCATTATGACCAGCCAGGCCGCGCCGAGCACTAGGCCGATTATGGTGAAGTTGACCCTGTGCCTGCCAACGCGGGAAACTCTCCCGGCGACAAGCGAGATGACAGCGAATATGAGCACTAGCAGCGAGTCCACGGCACCCATCTTGAGGAAGCCGCCGGTGAGCTTGTTGAGAAAGAGCGGGTACGCCAGGAACTGCGACGCCGATAGGAATCCGAACAGTATTATGATGACAGCGAATATGAGGGATAGGCGATTGGCCGGAACCTTGAAGTCGCTCACGACCGGTTCGTACCTTACCTTCAGCGAAAACACAAGGGCCACGGCGAGAAGCGCTATCCCCACAATGAACAGCGTGTTGAATGATGAGAAGTGTATCAGCAGACCGCCCACGAACGGCCCAATCACGCCCGTGACCGTGGGCACAGCCACGTAAAGCAGGGAGACCACCAGCCCTCGGTTCTTCACCTTGGTGAGCCTGTATAGCAGCAGGTTGAACGAGGGCCAGAAGGTCGCAAGCGTGAGGCCCCATGCGACTCCGAGTATGATCGGGCTCTTCACGAATATCAGAAGCGCGAAGAATACCATGCCGAGTATTATGCCGACAACTATCAGCTTCTCGAAGTAGCGGGGAAGGAACTTGAGTGTGAGGATTGGAAGCAGGCCCACCATCAGCATCGTCACTGCGATAAGCAGGATTATCTGGTTTATGCTCAGGCCAATCTGGAGATAGTAGTTAGGCAGGAATATTCCGGTCACTGCAGATGCTAAGGACTGGAACGCGACCATTAGCGTAAGCGCGAATAGGGACTTATCGGCCATTGTTATCGATTAAATGCATTAATAGTATAGGTACTAACCGCACATATTTATTTAAGTTGAGGTTAACATTTATTCATATAAGGCGAGTGATGTGGCTAATATCATAAAGTCAAGAGAAAAAGAGTGGAGGAAGCCTTGGATTAGTGAGAGCGCAAATAGGAATTATTTGGAGATTAAGGGTAAGCCGCTTGTACGGCTTCTTGCACAAACGCCGTTACACACTGATTTTGGGGACTGGACTTACATGGTATTTGGCGATTACGCTACAGGAAAAATGCATACAGTAATGGTTTATGGTGAGGTCAAAGGAAATAGGCTGAAGAACTCTGATAAAATAATTGTAAGGGTTCATTCCTCATGTGCAACTAGTGAGATATTTCACTCAACTAACTGTGAGTGTAGGGAAGAGTTGGAGGAAGCGATGAGGAGGATAAGGAAGGCAGGAAGGGGGATAATAGTTTATCTGGATCAAGAGGGAGCTGGGAATGGTCTTGTAGGTAAAATTAGAGCTTATGCAATGACAGTTAAATGGAGCTCCGGGAAGGTAGCTGCTCTGAATTTTAAGGGTGCTAAACCATTGAGTGTCTACAGCGCTTTCAAGCTTTTAGGTTATAAGAGCGAGACACGGGACTTCAAATCTGCTGCTGCTATGCTTAAGAGCTTAGGTGTAAAGTCCGTAAAGTTGATGACAAATAACCCCGAAAAGGTAAGAGGCCTTGAAGATGAGGGGATAAAGGCGATACCTTATGGAATTCACATAAAACCAAGGGACAAAGTTATGGCTGCACATATAAGAGCCAAAGCTGAGGAGATGGGGCACAGGATAAACAAAACTAACTGGGATTAAGATAGGCAGACATCCCAGATTGAGCAATATATCTGTGAGATTAGTTGCCAGTATCTTTACTCCTTGTCTTGGTAACAAATCCTGGCCTGAGCCTAAAGGCTAACCGACCGTCTGAGTACCGCATAGGCGTACCAAGGACCGTATCGCATGAAGGACATGTGAGATTTGGCATGTTTTTAGGTTCGGTTAAATTAGGGTCCTGTTGTAGTTTAGCTAGTTCGGGTGGGGCGAATATTCTGTTTATATAACATCTCAATAAATTCCCCGTACCATCTTTTTGATACCAAAGAACTTTTGTATCACACTTGCTACAATGAACATCAAGCATTACGGCTTTGCCTCCCCTTGCGCTCCTGAAGGAGTCTCGCTTCATCCTGGCTTTCATATCATCTTCACTCTCTATTAATTTTTGTCCCATACTAGTATTTACAGTTTCTGCATTGAACTCTTTTTGATTTAGGGACGTAAGGTATACCTTATGTATTAACTTGGCTGTTTCCTTTACATTATTATCATTACTTACAACCCTGTAATCGAAACGTCCGATGAATTCGTTGCGCAAAAGTGCACGGTATTCATTTTCAGCTGCCACCTTCCTCTCATCACCCCTGTTGTTATCGAATCCAAGACGGGCCATTAAACTTTCTAATGAGGGTGGTTCGATATAAACACTGAATGTTTTCTCGGGAAACTTTATTCTCATTTTTTCTATTTTTTGGACTGGCCAATCCAACATAGGGAACTTTTGCGCTTCAAACGCATCCATAATGGGCTTCATAGGTGTACCATAGAATACCCCATAAAGTTGATTTACGGCTAGGAACTTTCCATTTTTATCTAAGGCATTAAATTCCCCTAACGATATTGAAATCTTGTTAGTTTCATCCTTGCGCAAAGCTCTAGTTGTATATGGGGATATGTATACAAACCTGCTATCAAGCTCTGGAAGTTTTTCCATTATCGTTGATTTTCCGACTCCGGTAGGACCTAAGAGCAATAAGAGTTTAGAGTACATTTGTATCCCTTAGCGAATTAATGTGTATTTTCATATCTACTACCGATTTCTCTATCTCACTGCGCCAATTTTCATTGTTGCGATTGTATGGGTATAGGATATGCCTTGAAGAGTTTATTATTGCTCCGCGTCCTCTTGAGTCCAATATTTTATCAAAATCCGACAGTTCTCCGCCTTGAGCTCCAAACCCTGCTAGGAATATTGGCATGGTATCGGGTATTATCTGTCTAATCATCCCAAAATCTATCCCCGCAGTGGTTGATATCACAGGTATTATGTTATTAGCCCCATTCCATTTTTTAACAGCTAGCTCTAGCGTCTCCATCCATAAAGGCTTGCCATTGGATGTGATTATATCTTGTAGTTCTGCGCCTCCAGGATTACTTGTTTTTACTAGAACTATCGCCCCTTTAGTGGGCATATTTTGGAATGGTTGCAGAACATCACTACCCATATACGGATTTATGACCATCGCGTCTACACCCAGTTTATTGAATGCCGTTTGTGTATAAGCGCCCATGGTGTTGTCTATATCTCCAACTTTGGAGTCTAGAATAACGGGCAATGACGGATACTTTGTTTTTATATAGTTTATAGTGTCTGCTAGAATCTTATTGCTGGAGTAGAATTGCTCAAAAAAGGCTTTTTGCAATTTGTAAGAACAAACGTGTGGGGAGGTGATATCCACTACCGCCTTAAGGAACTCCAATACCTTTTCTTCCACCATTCGAGGCTGCCATGTTGAACTGGAGTAGGGCATCATTTCATATGGCATTTTTGCTATATCGGGATCCAGCCCGCAACAAACAAGACTTTTATTTTTAACCATGGCTTTATCAAGCAAATCGAAAAAGTTTCGTTCCTCTTGTGCTGGAACATCTTTGCGCTTCAGGTTTATATGCCCCAGTTTTTCTTGTTTGGCATCTAGATGGATTTTGGTAAGCTCTGTTGGATTAACCAGGACAGGAACCAAATTTGCAATCTCATAACCGTTCTCTTTTAAAATTTCGGTCTTTTTGAGATTGTTTGTTGCTAAGTCTATTTTTGTCTGTGTGGTAATTTCGAAAAATTTAAGGATAGCGACAGCTCCTGCATATGTTCTAGTATCGATAGTCCCTTTCTTCGTTAGTATTTCAGCTGCTTCTACGGTGTCGATCCTTAATGTGTCTTGCAAGGTCAATGCTGCTAGCTTGAAAGGCAGGCCCAAGCCTCTTGCATCTTGATGAGGTATATGTATTATTATGCCCTCTTTAGCAGTTTTAATCTCTTCCATGGCTAGCTCTAGTTGTTCTCTGCATTCACAGGTCCTATCACCAAACAACTGCCCAGTTTCGCATCCAGAATCTATCCTAACAAGCAATGGTTGTTTTGAAAATATGGGTCTGCCAGTTACCAAATTAGTTTCCGCACGTACCAGTACTGAATATTTGTTCCACCCGTCATTAATTGCAAAGTCATATTCGAGGAACTTCCCAAAATCAGTGCTTAGTAGGCCGTACCCTTTTCTTGTAACAAATAGCTCCTCATTTTCCCCATTTGAGAGCACATTAATCCTTTTAGAAACAGGAATCCTTGTAGCTGATACAGTATCTACTACGTTTTCGACAAATTGTATTGGGAGGAGCCTCCTTTTTGCTATGCCCGAAAGATCTTCTTTAGTTAGCACATCGCTATCTCTCGTAGCCATGTTAATAGGAAGTGTTACAGGAGATATATAAGCTTTTTGTGCTGCTTGAGTGGTTCTTATAACCTACCTAATTGGCCTTTATAAATTGAGCTTTAAACTCATACTTCGACAACAGAGGACGCGCCGCATGATGCGCAGAACTTCGCGATTGCTGAGTTCTTTGATCCGCATTCTGTGCAGAATCTTACCTCTAATTTCTGCTCTGCAGGCTCGGGCGTCTTCTGCTTGTCCGTCTGCTGATGAACCTCTATCATTCTCTTGTTGAGGAAGTGGACAAGGACCTCGGCTTCCGATGGCCTTATGCCGCCGATCGCCTCGTTCTGGCCCTTGCCGTCGCCGGAGTCAACTGAGGATACCCGTATCAACACTGAGCATGAGAACAGGCCGTGAAGCAGCTTGACCGCGGTTATGTACCTGTAAGGTATGACCTCGAAATCCTTCCTGACGCCGAGTCTGGTCCTGTTTATTATGATGAGTCGCTTGTTCGTGGCCACGAAGGATGTAGGCGTTATCAGAGAGCCGCCCGGCCTTATCTTCCTCTGCTTCACAGTGAGCTCTACAGTCTCACCGGGCCAGAGGAACCTCCTTACCTCGTCTACCTCCCGCTCGTCCACATGCATGCTCTTAGGAACAGGGCTGTCATCCATCTTCTCCAGTGCAGTAAGCCGTCGCAGCGAGACCGTCTTGACTTGAACTGAGGCCATCTTCATCAGACCCCTTTATTCAAATGTTCGAAAATAAGGTATTTATGCGCAGTTGGGGCATACGTCAAATTGCGAGCATCAGCCCTTTAGCTGCTGGCCACACTTTGCGCAGAAGTTTGCTCCCTGCGCATTCCTCGCGCCGCACTTGGTGCAGAACACGCTGCCCGTCCCTGCGGGCGCATCGTCGCCTGAGTCCGGCACCGAAAGGATCCTCCTATTTATCTCGTCAGATAGGTCCTTCGCGTCCTTGTTTCTGAGCCCGTCTATCTCGCCCTCCTCCCTTCCGCTCTTGAGAAGTCCCTTGTCTTGGTCATAACCCTCTACGCGGATGAAAACGGATGATGAGATGAGGCCGTGCTCTAGCCTCACGCTAGCTATCTGCTTGTACGGTATCGCCTCGTAGTCCTTCCTTATCCCGAGGCTCGCCCGATTTATTATTATGACGCGCTTGTCAGTGGCGACGACAGTGGTGGGCGTGGTGACTGATCCGCCCGGCCCTACTCTCCTCTGCATGACGCTTATGATTGGCTCCTCCCCGGGAACCAGTATGCCCTCGACAAGCTTCATGTCGTCCGCAGAGACTGCCATTGAATCAGTAGAGTTCCTCAGCGAAACTATAAGAACGTAACGACGTGAAGAGCATTTAAATAACTTGGTAACTAAATTGTGTTTGCTAAACCGCAAGCTTATTGCGAGAGAGCCATGCGAGTATAGTCTAGCCTGGTAGGACGCGGCCTTGCCAAGGCCGGAACCCGGGTTCAAATCCCGGTGCTCGCACTTTTCATCTTTTTCCTCCTCTGTTCCGCAAATGTTGGTATCTGCGAAGTAAAGACAAGGTATTTAAGCGTTATCAGAACATTACCAGTGACCAACCACGGTAGATCTTATGAAGATATCCGAAATATACAACATGGACATATACAGCGACGCTGGGCAGTACCTGGGCGAGGTACGCGACACGATAGTTGACCTTGAGAGCGGAGAGGTCAGCAGAATCCTCATGGAGGAGTGGAAGAACGGCGACAAGGTGGAGATTAAGAAGATACTCCAGCAGAAGAGCGTCCTGTTCAAGAACATAAAGAACATCGGCGACGTGGTGCTGGTAAGTGCAACAGGCATGGGAAAGAAGCAGACTGAGAGCGCGGCTAACCCCGAGGTCTCGGATCTGGCAGGCAGATAGGCTGCCTGTCCCTTTTCAGAAGGTATTAATAGTTTTCTTACTCAATCTTATTTGATTCCTTTCGAATCTCTACAC
>DATLRT010000040.1:0-5784 GCA_035534575.1 Candidatus Acidiferrales bacterium | reverse complement strand
TCTTCAACATAGGTGTTTTCCCCAGGCACGAACTCCTCCTCGGTAGCGAGCCTCTCACCGGGCATCGCCATTCTGTTGTCGCTCATGAGATGAAACCGTCTATTCCTTTATGGCGCTTTCAGAGATGTTCTTCATGCTGTTGATGCTCCCCAGCGCGTTGTAGACCGCCAGCAGAGTGTTGTACTTGCTCCTGGTCCTTCCCCTTGAGAAGGTCCAGATGTCCTTGACTCCCGCGAGCTCAAGCATCTTCTTCACCGGCTTGCTTGCCACAACTCCCAGACCTCTTGGAGCGGGCTTGAGTATGACGTCAACGCTGCCTGCGCTGCCCTTCACTATCAACGGCAGGCTGTGCCTGGTGCCGCACTGGCACTGCCAGGATCCGCAGCCTAGTATAAGCGGTATTACCCTTCCCTTGGCGTCGATTGTGGCGCTCTCTATCGCAGCCTTTACCTCGCTGTTCTTCCCCGATCCCATTCCCACGTGGCCCCTTCCATCGCCCACTATGGCTGTGACCCTGAACTTCATCTTCCTGTTGTTCTTCGTCATCCTCTGTACGCTCGCAATCTCTATTACCTCGCTCTTGAGCTCGGGCAGAAGCGCGTCTATTATCTCGGGCTCTGTTATGCTCTTTCCCTCCCTGTATATCTCCTCTATTGAGGTTATCTTCTTGGCCTTAACGTCCTTTCCAAGTGATGTCCTGGGCACCCAAGCCTCTATGTTGAACTTGTGTTCCTCCCTTTCCCTTTGAAATCTTCCGCGTCTCTCCAATCAATCACTTGACCATAAGCTGCTTCTTCACAGCTTCGAACTTCTCTTCCAGCTTCTTAACGTCAAAATTTGCCTTAGCGTATCCGGTGAACTGGGTCTTGCCCGCTCCCTCTTTCGCGTATTCGGCTATGTGGTTCCCCGAGATCCTCTTCTCGTCTATCTCGAGGTTTGCTGCAATCGCCATGCCATTGTCCTTCGATCCCTTCGCAGCTGCGAAGACGACCGAGCCCTTGACCGGCCTTGCCACGCCTATGTCGAGTATGCACTCCTTGTCGCCGAAATTAGCCTTCTTTGCCAGCAGCATTCCGGTCAGGTAAGCGGTAGGCATGTTGCTCCTCGGCTCCCATCCGAACTGCTTGAGCTCTGTCGACTTGACCGAGGCGAGCACCTTGTCGCCCTCGCTGGCGAAGGTGGTGATCTGCATTGTCACTCCCCTGTTGCTCTTCCTCACTACCACCCTGGCCAGTCCGCTCTTTATGCCGGCTATCCTCTTGGCGTAGTTTGTGACCGCAGAGGCCCTTCTTGTTCTTATCATTCTGTGCATTTATCGTCACCGTTTATATGTGCCTGAGCTTCTCAAGCTGCTCGTCAGTTATGTTTATGCCCCTGCTCTTTATGTGGCTCAGCAGGGATATCTTGCTCTGGAAGTCGCCTCCCTTCACCAATCTGTAGAGGGACTTGAACGTCTCGTTGTCGAACGCGTTCTCCTGCTTCAGCTGCGCGAGTACCCTCCTCTGGGCCCTTATCTTCTTCTTGTAGTCGACTCCTCCCCTTGCCTTCCTTGAGCCCTTCCTCTTTCCCGGTCCCCTCTTCCTGCCCTGAGTCCTCTTCTCGTTAAGCTCCTTTGAGTAAAGGCTGAGGTTGTGCTTCTTAGGCACGGCGTAGACGCCTCCGCCCTTGACGAGCACGCGGACGTCCTCCCTCGTTATCGCCTTCTTGGCCTCGGCGAGCGCGTCGGCCTTAAGCCTCACGCTGCCCTGTCCCCTCTTGAGGACCTGCGCAGCGATTCTCCTTGTAAGCTTTATGCTCATAAAATCATCTTCCCGGATTCGTTACCTTTACCCTATTGGTGTCCGCGAGCTTAACTATCTCCGCCCTCTTCCTTATGGACACCCCTGCCGCTATTGTCACGTCAAAGCCCGTGAGGGACTTGGCCGCTATCATGCCGCTCAGGTCCTTTGCATTGTGTACAATCACGATCCTGTTGCCGTTCACCCTTATGCCCTTGACGGACTCCGGGTTGCCGTATCCTATCGTCGGCTCGGCGCCCATGAAGTTCCTCTTTATCCTCTTCTTGCTGTCGATTCCCCTCTGCTTGCGCCATCTCTCCGGGACCCTGCTCCTGCTCTTCGTGCCGAAGTTGGGCACGTTGAACTTGGTGTGGGTCTTCTTCTTTATCTTAATTGTCATGGTATCACTTTCACTCTTATTCTATCTCGTAGTAAAGCCCGTCCTGGAACACCCTGCTGTCCTTGTTCCTTATCTTGCACGCGAGCCTTATGTTCGCTGCCGTCTGGGAGACATCGTCAAGGCTCGTTCCGTACAGCCTTACCGCCTGGCCCTTCACCTCTATCTTGGTTGTGCCGACTATCTTCGATATTCTCGGGACCCTCTCGCCTATCATGTTGTTTATGTTGAGCTTGGCACCCTTGATCTCGATGTTTATCGGGAAGTGCGCGAACACTATCCTCATGTTTATCTCGTAGTGCTTTGCCACTCCCACTATGTCATTCTTGAGCACCTTCGCGAACGAGACCTCCGCCATCGCGGCCTTCTTGAACAGCTTGCCCTTCGCCACCTGCTCAATCACCAGCTTGCCATCCTTCTTGCTTATGGTGAGGAGCGTGTCGTTTAGCATCCTCGTGTTCGTGCCGAGCGGGCCCTTTATCGTTATGGCGTTCCCGCTTATGTCGACGTTGACATCCTTCGGCACTTCTATCTCTATCATCTAATCAACCGTATCAGTAAACGTAAGCCAGCAGTCGGCCCCCGACGTTCTGCGCCTTGGCCTCCTTGTTCGTCATTATTCCCTTCGATGTCGAAAGTATCAGTATCCCAAAGTCCCTGCTCGGTATGTACCTAGCTTCGTACTTCAGTATGTCGTTGCTCTGTATCGAGTACCTCGGCTTTATCACTCCGATGCTGTTTATCTTGTTTGAAAGCTTGACCTTCAGCAGCTTGACCCTTCCCTCGACGCGCTCCTCGAAGCCGCTGACGTATGACTCCCTCTGCAGCACATCCATTACGGACTTGAGCAGCTTTGTCGAGTAGAGGTCGCACTCCATCCTGCCTATCCTCTCGTTGGTCTTTATCTTGTTTATAGCGTCAGCGAATCTATCCATCGTAATCAACCGTATTTCTTGAAGCCTATGGCCTTGGCGTTCTCCCTGAAGCATCGCCTGCACATGTAGAGCGAGTGCGACCTTATCAGGCCCCTGCTGCCTCCGCAGGTCCTGCACTTCCTCTTCGCCCTGCCCTTGTACTTGTCATCCGTCTTAATGTTAGCGCTCATATGATCAACTTTAGACTACTGCCTCAACCTTGAACTCTCTGTTCAGGAACTGCTTCACCTCGTCCCTTGACACCGCCCTGTGTCCCGCAGGCACGTGGGCGCGCATCCTCTTCCTCAGTGCGACCCTCAGTCCGTTCCTTCTGAACGAGACGTTTACATTCATTCCAAGCATTCCAACCTTCGGGTCGTACTTTATCCCGCTGATGTCTATGTACTCCTTTATTCCGAAGCTCACTCCGTTGTCTGTTATCGCCCTGTCGGTGATCTTGTTGTCGACAGCGTCGAACAGCTTCGCGATGAGCGGCCTCGCCTTCTCGCCCCTTATGGTGACGAACGCACCTATCTTCTGGCCCTTCGTTATCTTGAATGCAGGGTTCCTGCTTCTTGAAACCTCGTCCGCAGGCTTGGCACCCGTTATTATCTCGAGCAGCCTCCTCGCGTTGGCCTGCTGTGAGACATCGCTGCCCGTTCCTATGTTTATCACGAGCTTGTTTATCCTCATCTGCCTCATTGGGTTTTCTGCCTTGTCCATAAGTATCATTCTCAACCTGTTACCATTATGTTCTTGACCAGGGTCTCGAACTTGCCCTCCTTGCTCTCTATTATGGCGGACTTGCCCTTGTGCATGTTGCCCTCCTTGAGCTCCTTCACAGCTCCTGACGAGCCAACGTGCACCCCGTTTATTACGGAGCACTGCGATCCGATGTCGAGCTTCACTATCTTGGAGATCTTGCCCTTGTGGTCTAGCACCACTGAGTCGTTGACCCTCGCCTCCTTGCCGCCCTTGACTATGCTTCCGTCGTGTAGCCTCAGCATGAGCTCTCCGCCCTCTGCCTTGTACTTCCCGATGATCCTGCATATCCTGGCTCCGGCCTCAGCCTTCGTCGCCTCACCTATGGATATCTTGGCCAGCCTGTCTATCCCTATCTTGTAGTGGCTGTGCCCCTTTACCTCTATAATATCATTCAGTCCGACCGGGTACTTCGGCTCGTTTACCTGCTTCCCGTTGACACTCACGTTGCCCGTCTTGATTATCTTCCTCGCATCCGCGCTGTTGTCGACTATATTGAGCTTCTTCGCCACGAGCAGAAGGGCTACGCTGGTCGCCAGGGTGTGCCTTCCGGCGTCCTGCTTCACCACATATCTCTGCTCCTTCCTGTGGATTGCCATGTACTTCGGCGCGTTCAAGCCCTTTATGTGCCTGCTCTTTCCCTTGTTTGCCATATGATCACAATGTTGCCTTTATCTCGGCCTTCTGCTCCTCCTTTGCCTCAGCGGCCATCTCCTTCTTTGCGGGCTCCTCCTTCTTCTTGGGGACCACCTGCACCTTGAGCTTCGCAGCCCTTATCTTGTCGCTGAGGTCCATGTCCGTGATGTAAACGTTGCTCGCGTTGACCGACTTGCCGAACTCCTTGCCCCTCGCGTTCTTCTTGGTCATCGAGTCGATGTGTATCCTTCCCGTCCTCAAACTTACGCTTGTCACCTTGCCGCTCGTGCCCTTTGCGCTGCCGACCATTATCTTCACGGTGTCGCCCTTGCGCACCTCCACCGAGTTCTTCTTTATCCCGAGCTTGCCCTTTAGCGCCTCGTCTATGTGCGAGTGCGCGAAGTGCTGCCTCTGGTGCATCGGTGCGGTGAACCTGAACTTCCTCTGCTTTCTTGGCTTTGCGCTCTGAATCATCAAACCACTCTTGAAGCTATGCCGGCGAGCTTGACGTATCTCTCGACTATCTCCCTTGCCATCGCCCCCTTGACCTCCGTTCCCACGGCCAGGTTGGTCTCCGTTATCAGTATGCCCGCGTTGTCGGCGAACCTTATCCTCATCCCGTTGGCCCTCCTCATCGGCTGCTTCTGCCTGATTATGACGACCCTGACCTTCTTCTTAACGTACTGGGGGGTTCCGACCTTCACGCTCGCCGTTACTATGTCGCCTATGCCGGACTTGGAGTTCCTTCCCTTCCTGTTGCCTCCCTTTCCTACCCTGTTTATTATCATCAGTATCTTGGCCCCGCTGTTGTCAGCGCATGTGAGCCTTGATCCCGGAATGAGCGTCTTCGTTACCCTTGTTGATAGTCCCTTCATATCATTCAGCCCTCTTTATCACTTTTGTCACGACGAAAGACTTCGTCTTGCTCAGCCTCCTTGATCCCGCAATCACCACCTGGTCCCCCTTCTTCGCCTTTATGCAGTCCGGGTTGTAGGCGGCTATCCTCGAGGTCTTTCTGAGCGACCTCTCGTACTTCGTCAGGAACGTGGTGTATCCGTGCTCTATGATAACGGTCTTCTTGGCCTTGTCGCTCACCACCAGTCCCTCTATCTCGTTCCCGTGGGTCTTCAGGTGGCCGTGCACAGGGCATTTGACATCGTTGCAATCCAAACAATCACACTTGGTTTTTTCCTTCCTTCAAATCGAGCCCTACAGGCTCCTTCTCTTATAAAACTTCATCGCCTTCTCGGTCCGTTCCGATGGCCTGAAGTTTATCTCTATGCCTTTAACAACAAAG
>DATLRT010000039.1:0-54597 GCA_035534575.1 Candidatus Acidiferrales bacterium | reverse complement strand
TGTACCAATAATCAGCAACAGCGGACAACCGTTGGTGCAGATTGTCGTGGGTTCTAGCGCACAACCGAGCGACGGAGTCGCCGCAGGTAACGTCGCTGCAGCAATAGGAAACCTTGCTTACACAAGCGTCCCTGTAACTGCTTCGATAAACGCAACTCAGGCAATGGGTGCACTCAAGGTGGCTGTATCTTCATCCAAGTACTCGCTCACGAACCAGAAGGTCTGGCTCAACGAGACGGGAACGACTGGAACTGGAGCAGGCACATACTCATTCAGCGCATTGATTGGATCAGTGCTCAACGGCGCAGTGATATTAAGCGCACCGGCAAGCACCAAGACCCTACAGGGCGCAGGCCAGTACGCGTATCTGCACAGCACTACGATAAACCTGTCCCCTCCGGCCTCGCCGTACACAACTGCGGGAACGGTTCCGGCATCTACTGTAACTGCCCAGTCTAACGGAGGTGGTGTGAGCTTCAACTCATTCACTTCCGGCACCTACGACAACATCATGCAGGTGACGAACGCGCAGTTAGGCTCGCTCTTGAGCAACTCCGGATCTGCAGGAGAGACTGAGACGCTTTGGCTGACTGGATTCCCGGTATTCAACCAGGGAACCCCGGGAAGCTTGGTGAACCAGTTCCAGCTCATATCTGCGGGCGGAGCGTACCAGGCTACGTTCAACAAGCCTATTCAGATATCAGGTCAGGCAACTAGCTCTGCTACTGCGGTGACGAACCTGAACGTCGGAATAAGGCTGCTGAACCAGAACTGGACAGTCTTGGGCGGATATGGCGCCGGTGTCAGCAATGCTGGATCAACCTCCACGATCGCGGGCGGTAAGGTCACATTGGCTGCATCGTTGACCCCTCTTACTACGGTATATGTAGGAAAGAACATATCGAGCGGAGCTAACTTTACCGTTGCGCTGCAGGACTTGGGTCTTGCCAATGCAAACGGCATAAGCCCTGCATCGATTGCGGTATACTTCCAGGGCAAGTTGACAAACCAGACGTCAATCTCTCCAGGAGTGACTGCATCGTTCAACGTATCGGGCCACAAGCTGTTCGTAAAGGTTAACCAGACATTCGCTGGTTACTACCAGTACCAGAAGTGGGCAAAGCTGCAGGCGTACTCCAACGTGTACAACGTAACAAACGGGCAGGTGTTCAACCAGACGAGCAACCCGGGTTGGTATGCTACACTGTTGTGGACAAACACGACCAAGTCATCTGCAGGAAACTCGGCTGCTCTACAGAGCATTATTCTGTACAACCAGACCCCAACGACCTTGTCACAGGGACAGAGCTTCTCGTTCGTTCAGAAGCCTTCTGCCTACAAGTTGACATTCGTCGGTGAGACCCTGAGCGCTGGTAGCTATGACGCAGTCACTGCAACCACTCAGACGGCTGGCACACCTCAGTACCAGAACTTGGGTTCAATAGGCGTCGGATACTCGGTGAAGAACATAACTGAGCCTGCGGTAGAGCTTACCGTATCGAGCCAGATACCGAACGCATTCAGCTATGCGGGTCAGACGGCAAGCAGCGTATCATACCTGCTTAACCCATACGTGCTGAACGTACCCACAAACGCGATTACGGGTCCTGGAACAAACCAGCCTGTCGTAGCCGGAATAACCATGCCACCTACTGTCAACGTACCTGCGGGAACTGACAACGTGGTTCTGGTGTACAACAACGCCGGAGCGCCTGCGTGGGTAACAGCGTCCAACCCGTTGACCGTGTCCGTAACAGGATACCCGAGCAACACCGCAACGACCTCAGTAACTTATTCGAACACGTTGACATCCAATGCGATGTCGGTATTCGTACCTACATTGTACAACGTAACTGCGATTAAGTTGAGCAGGTCGCTTCCGGGTGGAGCACTGGGTGTCGCGGTATGGGCTAGCGCAGCCAACACCGCAACCCTGGGCAACGCCTTGGTTGACGTAGTGCCTCTGGCTCAGTTGACAAACACGATTCCGGAGAGCGTAATCATATACCCCTCTACGAACATAAACGCATACCAGTATGCGTTGTCAACGGTGACAGGAGCGGTATACAACCAGCAGACAGGTCAGGCTACAACGACCTTCACTCTGACCCCGACATTCGACGTGACGGGAGCATCAGTGGCCACGAACGCGATACAGCAGTACTATACCTACAACATGCCGGAAATCGGCGTGCCAACGACAAGCACAGCAGATGCGCTGGCTTTCGGTATAGCAAACTCCACTGCGGGTACAACGACACAGGCTCTGTTCCAGCTGAACTACTCGGCTAACTTCGCTGCACCGACCAACAACATCGGAACGAAGAACAACATGACCTACATATCGACGACAGCCGTCAACCTGAAGGTCCAGCCTCAGTTCAGGACAGAGAGGGGCAGCAAGTTCGCCTCGGTGACTCCAAGCACCCTGACATTGAGCCTCGCAAAGGCCGTGGACATGCTGCAGTTCGCTGTGGCACCGGGCACGACAGCGATAACAGCCGGCACTGCAAAAGCATATGGCCCATATGGAATCGGACAGGCGACAAACATCGCTAACGTCTCCATAGCCAATGTTAGCGCAACGATCGGTCTGGGTTCGGCGTCGAACTACACGATAAGCGGAGTGAGCAACATAATCGCAACGCCATCAGTGACTCAGGCAACAACCCCAGTCTGGCTTAAGAACCTGACAACTACGCCAATCGTAGTGTTGGACTCTCAGGCAAACTCGGGAAGCAACCTGGTCTTGATAGGAAGCGGATATGTGAACACGCTATCGGCCCAGTTGCAGAAGGCGTACAACGTATCAGTAACACCTACGTTCCAGCAGACACAGGCTTATGGAACGAGCAGGGTACTGGTAGCTGGTTACACGGGCGCACAGACAACAGCTGCTGCGAACGCGTTCATCCAGGACCTGTATGCGGCGGCGAGCAGCCAGTAATGGCTGTCTCCCTTTCTTTTTCTTCTTTTTTAATTTTTCTTTAATTTCTTTTTCTTCTTCTTTCTTTTTAACAAACAACGAGCGTAAGCCAACATGTCCCGTTGCACGTAGTGGCGGATTTACCATAAGGTTTAATTAACTAATACTGGGAAAATATACCATGGCTAGCAATAACGAGTTTACCATCATAATAGAGAAGGGCGAAGATGGATACCTAATCTCGGAGGTAGTGGGACTTCCTGGCTGCCACACACAGGCGAAGACCCTGGATCAGCTCGTAAAGAGGACAAAAGAGGCTATAGCGCTCTGCCTCGAGTCCGGGCAAAGGTCTGATGCTATGTTCGTAGGCGTTCAAAACGTGGCGCTAAAATGAGCAAATTGCCGATTCTCACGGCAAAAGAACTCATAAAGGTACTCAAGCTAATGGGCTTTTCAATCGTACGCTAGAAAGGCAGCCACATCTTTTTAGCTGACCAGGACGGCAGAACCACATTGGTACCGATGCATTCCAATGAAGTCATCGACCGTGGCCTTTTGAACAAAATCATAAAGAAGGATCTTGGCATAAACAGGGAAGAGTTCATGGAATACCTCTGATTTCGTCGTCAAAACCGCTGCGGATGACAGCAACGGTTTATAAAGATTTGCATACAATATGTATTGCTTTCCCGGTGCGCCCATGCTTACCAACAGGACGATCATACTGCCAATTCTGATAGCCGCCATGATGCTGGCATCATCAGCCTTCGCAGCCCCAGCGAACTCATCGCTATCCGGCTATCTCTCCAGCTACGTCAACGGCACCGTGATAAACGCATCGGTGTACGCCAGCCAGAGCGTTGCGGGCACCAGCTACGTGATAATGCAGCTCAACGGCACCGGCACAAACTACGTGGTGATTCAGGCCAACCCGGCAGCCAACTACTCGCTTGTGACATCCTCAAGCAAGGCGTTCTCCGTGCTCAGGCCCTACTTCGTGGCCAACTTCAAGCTTAACAAGACTCTGGTATCCCAGCTCAACACATCAATGCGGCAGTTCAATGCTCCAGCGCAGTTCAACATAACCGACTGCCTGGTGGAGACCGGGCTAGTGGGCCCAGGCGCAACGTGCACCATAGCCAACGCCTGCTCATCCTGCCAGTTCTCTCCCGTATGCAGGACGATAATGAACCAGGCCGGCGGGGTGTACAGCCCAATGGGGTTCGGCATAGTCAACTTCTCGCTCAGGTACAACATGCTCAACGCCAGTTACACTACCTACTACTCGTCGGTGGCAAGCCTCAATTCGGGCACTCTGGGCAACAACATAGCCGGCATCGGCAGCTCACTCACCGCAATATACAACGAGTCGATAGCACTCCCGGAGAACCCGATAATCGCCTTCGGCAAAAACTTCGACACATCGCTGCTGGCCACATGCCCGCAGTCGGGCAACCCCCTGAACATGAACTGGTACTGCGCTGACGCAGTGCTCGGCGACTTCTGCGGCCAGATGAACTTCAACTACACGGCATTCAACGTGGCCCAGAACGCGTTCAACCAGCTCTCTGCCTCCCCGATCACCAACACGAGCATAACTGCTATAAGCGCGTCTTCTGCCGCCATCGCCAACTCATACGTGAACGGCGTCGCATCGGCGGAGCAGAACGAAACGTTCACTGCCTTTGTGGCCAACGCCACTGTCAAGTACAACAGCACGCTGGCAAACGCCGGAGTGCTTCTCAAGACCTACCCCAATGCCACGCTCAGTGCCAGCATAGGGCAGCTGGAGGGTATTTTCTCGTCGATAAAGTCCGCGGGCCCAAACCAGAACCTGACGGAGGCCAACCTGACGCTCTACTCTGCAATGCAGAACGTCTCGACGCTGTACTCGCAGATGTTCAAGATATTCGGGCCCGTGAGCTCGTTGTCGTACAATAACACCCGCTCCATAGCAAGGGCGCAGCTTGACTACCAGACCGTGCCGCCAAGGCTGGCGCTGCTGGCCTACATGCAGCAGAGGATAAACAACGAGCTTCAGCAGGGCCAGATAAACTCCACTGCCGCAACCGGCATACTCGCCAAGCTCAACCAGATAGGCTTCGAGGCCAAGTCGTTCTACGCCCCGATAACGCTGCCAGGCGTAACAAAGGGCCTGCTTGGTGTGCTGGCGCCTACATTCGTCAACCCCAACGCGCTTAACTCATCGGTCAACGGGCTCCCGCTGATTTTCGCCATAACCACCTTCGTAATAGACACGATCATACTCGGGTTCTTCTACCTCATGACCTACCACAGGCTCAAGAGGGAGCGCAAGATAAGGACACACAGGAGGGTTAGCAGGGCATGGAAGATGCTCTTTGTGGCTCTGTTCGTCATAGTGCTGGTTGACACGGGCCTTGCGTACACATCATCCGCAAGCGCCAACGCCTTCCTGCCGTTCACCGGCTTCCTATCAACCTTGCACGCATCGCCCATTGCATACGTGGCCTACAACTCCAGCAGCGCTCAGAACAGCGGCACATCGGCATGCGTGACATCGATAGAGAAGACGCTCAAGGCACAGGGAAAGAGCGTGTACACGCTCACACTGGCGAACTACTCGTGCGCGGCAAGCACCAACTCGTCCCAGGCGGGCACAAAGTGCTACGCGCCGATCCTGGCCTCCGGACAGCCTGTCATACTCATAGACAACATGTACGGCGGCGTGGCATACAAGGGCCTGTACGGCCACGTGTTCTACGCCAACAGCACGATAGCGTCAGGCACTGGTTGCACCCTCTCAAAGGTACTCAGTTAGGTTAGGTGTTCAAATGGCAAAGAAGGTTTCTACTAAGAACAAGGGGGCTCCAAAGGGAAAGAGGGGCGGAGCGGTTAAGATAGCCGCCGCAGTTGTCGCGATCGTAATAATCGCCGCCGCGGGCTTCGAGATATACACATACCTCACGGCCAACGCGGCCCAGCAGAGCGCAAGCTTCAGCACATTCGAGTCCAACTTCAACTCCGCACCGCGCGTGGCCATATTCGCCACCGCGTACAACGGCACGGTGCTGAGCAGCACGGTCGGATGCGCCACTGCCGTCATAGTGCAGATAGTGGGCAGCCAGGCACACCACAGGGATCCGGGCACTATAGACTACTTCGTGATCAACAAGACAAGTTGCGTATACGCGGCCGGGGGACTGGGCAAGCCGACCTCCAACTACACCACCACATCGCTGCAGCACTGCCTCAACGTCACGGGCACCGAGCCGACGATATACCTGAACTACACGGCTACCAACACCACGATAATAAGGCCCGAGTACTTCTACACATCGGGCAACGCGGCCTATCTGGCGCAGTGCGGCATAGCTAACGAGCTCGGGTAACCGATGGTCGGACGACCCATCAGGCAAACCCCCCAGTAACCTATTTAAGCTTTGGTTTTTCATCCTTATTCGAGGTAATAGAATGTTTGTGGAAGAGATGAAAGAGGGATTTAACATAATGTTGCATCCCGGAATTGCAACAAAGAAAACTCTGAGCGTATCAGAGGGACTCAAGTACTACTACAAGCTGGCGATAGTGCCGCTTATACTGTCGATCGTGGTCGGCATAATCGTGGCGGCTGTGCTTCCCAACGTGGCGCCCTCATCCAATCCGTTGATGGCGGCATACGGCTTGGGGACCCTGGGCGGTGCAGGCCTGATACTGGCATCGATAATCGGCCTTCTGGTTGCAAACCCCATAGGCATGCTCATCGGCGCCGCCCTCCTGCAGCTGTTCGGCAAGCATCTCTTCAAGGCCTACAAGAACGACTACGAGCACACCTTCACAGCTTACGCGAAGGGAGGCATAGTGCCGAGCACGATGTTCTACTGGCTGACCAGCATACCAGTGATAGGGCTGGTCTTCTCGGTGATATTCGCAGTATGGAGCTTTGTCGTCGCGATAATCGCGCTCGCGAACCAGCAGGGGATAAGCAGGTGGAAGTCGCTCGGAGTCATGATAGGCACCGCGGTGATAATCTACATAATCCTCTTCCTGGTAATCCTGGGCGTCGCTGGACTGTTCATACACGCCTGAGCGCCAGGAACCGGGAAGTGCCTTTGATCCGCGCTCGCGGATCACTTTTTATTTTCTCTTATTTCTTGTACCTTAGCATGGCGGCTATGCCCTGGAATCCCATCAGCAGCTGGGTCCCGTACTGGCTGTCCTCCGATATGAACACCATCTCTATCCCCTTGGTGTCCGCCTTCTCTATAAGCTTCTCCACCGGGTCCTTCTGGTCAAGTATCTCAAGGCTCCCGCCGCAGCTGTGCTTACTTTGCCTGGTGTTCCCCTGCTCCACCGCCACGAAGGTCTCGTTGTCCGCTGTGCACCTGTAGGTGACCTCCGTTATATCCACCCCCTCGCTTATTATCAGCCTGCCTACGTTATCCTCCCTCATCGCCTTGTTGACCTTCTCGTATCCAGCCACTGCGAGGGTGCCCCTGGCCATCTCGTTCATGAACCTCTCCATCACGTTCCTCTCCTTGATGGACGCCTGCTCCGAGAGCACGTCCTTCGCCCTGTCCAGCAGCTCGTGGACTCCCATGTGCTCGTCGACGTAGCCGGTGTCGAATATGCCCACCACCTTTATCTGGTAGTTGAGGTTCTTCGACTTGACGAAGGTCTCCTTCATCGGGCCAGGCCCTCCGACCACTATGCCCTGTATCTTCTTCCCGTACTTCGCGTGGACCTCGTTGACCGCGTCGGCCACGCTCTTGTAGTAATCGTCAATGCTCTCCTCTATGGCCCTCTCGTACCTTGCCGCGGACTGCCCTCCCTTCCTCACCTTCGCGTGGGCGAAGCTCCTCACCTTCTTCTGCACGTCCACGTATGTACCCTTGAGTAGCGCGATCGTGGCGTCCCTGCCGTCCATTACGACCATGAGGTACATGTCCGTGGCTTCCAGCATCGCCTCAAGCGGCTCGAGCAGGAAGGTGGAGTCGCACCTGTATATATTGGACCTCACTGGTTGGGGGGGCTCTATCGAGAACAGCTCTATGTCCGGCTTGGCCTGTATGCTGGAGATGTTCCCGGCGAAGACCGCGAGCCCGTTCTTGGGCGGGGTCTTGTAGAGCTTGAGGTACTGCAGCAGCTTGTCTATTGCTCCCTGGACGTTGAGCTTGGTGCTCTTCGACTTTATGTTGGAGGCCTGGCTGCTCTCCTCCTTGAGCTTGCCCACCTCGTCGCTTATCTGGAAGTCGGGCGGCACGTAGATGCTTATCAGTTCGGTGCCCGAGCCCCTTATGCCGCGCAGCTTCTTAAGCTCCTTCTTGACCTCGTATTCGTTCTTCAATGAATCGCCACTTTGCTGACTACCCTATCCTGCTCTTGCCCATGTAAGGCACGAGCACATCGGGAACCGTTATGGTGCCGTCGCTGTTCATGTAGTTCTCCGCTATGAAAACGAGTGCACGCGAGGTGGGGATTGCCGTGGCGTTGAGCGCGTGGGCGTACTGCCTCTCCCCTCCCTCATCGTACTTTATGTCCAGTCTCATGCTCTGCCAGTCCGTGAAGTTCGAGCACGATGTCAGCTCCCTGTACTCCTCTGAGCTGGGCATATAGACCTCTATGTCGTAGGACTTGGCTCCCCTTGCCCCCATGTCCCCCGCGCATATCTCCACTACGCGGTAGGGCAGGCCGAGCTTCTGGACTATGCTTTCGGCATTGGCCTGCAGCTCCTCGAACAGCTTCCATGTGTCCTCTTTCCTCGAGAATATGAACTGCTCTATCTTGTTGAACTGGTGGACCCTGAATATGCCCTTCGTGTCCTTGCCGTGCGCGCCCGCCTCCCTCCTGAAGCAGGGGCTGAGCGCCGCGTACTTCATGGGTAGCTCCTTTCCGTTGAACGTCTCCTCCGCGTGCATCGCGGCTATCACGTGCTCTGCGGTTGCTATCAGGAACAGCTCGTCGTCCAGCCTCTCGTAATCCTCTCTTGCTTGAGCCTCTTTGGTATCCGCTATCCTGTACAGTGCCTCCTCGAACTGTGCGAGGTCCACCGCCGCCCTGTAGTACTTTCCCCTCATCATGTAAGGCGGGCTTATGAACGTGTAGCCGGCCTTCATCATCTCGTCAATCACAAACCTTATCAGCGCCTGCTCAAGCAGGGCCAGGTCGCCCTTCAGGAAATAGAATCGCGCACCCGACACCTTCGCCGCTCTCTCGATGTCAATCAGGTCGAGCTTGCCGAGTATTTCCTCGTGGGTGGGCGTGGTCTTGTTCCTTATCTCGCCCCATGTCCTCAGCACGGGGTTATCCTTGTCCGATTTCCCTGCGGGCACGCTCTCGTGTAGCACGTTGGGCATCCTCCAGAGCAGGTTGGCTATCTTCTCCTCGTAAACCGGCAACTTGGCTTCCATGTCCGTTATCTCGGCCTTTAGCGCCGCGAGCGCCTCGACGCTGTCCTCTATGCCCTTGCCCTGCTTCTTCAGCTCGGATATCTCCAGGCTGGCCTTGTTCCTGTGGGCCTGAAGCTCCTGGAGCCTTGTCTTCATCCCCCTCCAGTCGGCATCCACCTTGAGCAGCTCGTCGAGTGGGTACGCGCTGCCCCTCTTCGCGAGCGATGCCTTTATGGCGTCAAGGTTGTCCCTGACGTATCTGGCTGTAAGCATAATCCATCCTTTCGTTGATAGTAATTCTATCTAAAAGAATATTAAGGCTACGCAACCCGCGGCCGAGCTTTGCCGACTGAAACAATCGCTTTACTTGAGCCTCCGATGCGCAAAATCCCAAACACTTTTAAACAAAATGCCAAAATGGGAAAAGTATATATATTACATCCAGGCATAAGTTCTGCTAGCTTAAGTGATTAATTTGGACGCGAAACCGGTATACAAACCCACAAGGGAGCACCTTGAGGATCTTACCCTCTTGGTGGGGAAACTGTTCATAAATTCTGGGGAGCTTCTGGACGGAAGTGCAGGAAAAAGGGACGTTAGCGCAGCAATCGAGAAGATCAGGGGCGCAATAGACATAACCGTCAAAAAGTTCGCGATAGGGACCGACGAAAGGGCAAAGCTGCTCAAGGTCGGAACGGAAAAGTTGCACTCGATTTTCCTCAAGGAGGTTATTGAGAGGTCGGCACAGCATACTGAAGACCTCACGGCAAAGGCATCGCTTTCCGAGCAGATTTTCGACATATTTCAGCTTTATGGCCTTGACCTTGATAAAAAGCAGGAGATAGCAAGGGCCGCTTGCAAGTACCTTGTGGCACCCATAGGGATATCCTTGAGGCTGGATGGCACATCACCCACCTCCAACAACGCCGTGCCGCTTAGGACAATACTGGACCGCGCCTACACTATAACAATCAAGGCAGAACTCCCGGAAGAACAGGCAATGGGATCCGCTTTCGGAACCTTGGGGGACAAGGTTGCCACTTACAAGAAGACGGATATCAACATAGAGGACATGCTCCAAATACAGGACGCGAGCCTTTTCGATATCCTGCTCCCCAAGCTGGACCTATGAGCCCATTGATTAGGCTTATAAATAATCCGATACAATTAATGCTGGAGCGCATCCGCAAGGCTGCGTTATCTGCAGGGATGGCGGAGCTTGGTCAATCGCGCAAGGCTTAGGACCTTGTGCCTTAGGGCTACGAGAGTTCAAATCTCTCTCCCTGCATCAAGTTTAATTCTGGTGTGGAATTGCAGATACAAGAACAAACAGACGAGTTTAGGGATTCTATGACCAATGCCTTCGGGTTGGTCATCCCAGACTACAAGCTGTTTGTCTATATACCGCTGAAGCCCAATGTATCCTCTACATTCACTGAGATATATCACACATACGCCAAATTCTTCGGCCCGGAGAGCAGCGTTGTCCCGTACACAACTATGTACTACGGGGTTTCTGGGCCTCTAGAACCAAAATTACCCAGATTCTCTATACTACGCTCTGGGGGACTGGTAAGAGAGGAAAGAACGGCCAAGCGGGGCAGGTTTGCTGGCATGGCGGTCGGCACCTATTCCAAGAGAGAGGGGCAAACTGACGTCGCCGAGCGGGTGGCAATGGCAAGCCTTAGTTTCATAAGCAGGCTGAATGCAGGCAGCCACAAGCCCCCTGCGCTGCTTCAGGATGTATTCAATTCTCTATCTAACAACAGAAATGGGGCGATAAGAAGACCCTATGTAACATACAAGATGATAGAACTGCTCTCTGAGAACCCAACAAGCTCCTTCTCCCTTTCTAATCTTGCTGATGCAATATCCGTGCCAAAATTTGCGGTAGGTCAAAAGTTGCTCCAGCTCTCCAGACTTGGGATTGTAGACTACAATCCTGATCTTCCGTACCTCACCATTTCCAAGGAACTCGCCATTAAGGATACGCTTGTTGCAAACGGGCATTCTGATAGGAATCACATATGGTACAGGAGGCTGGCCCCCCTTGTAAACGGGATCAATGAGGCGTTCAAGTCAGTGAAAGCCGAGGGCAGCAGCAGACTTGAGCTGTCTATTCAGGATCTCCTGCGGATAGGTGATAAGAAGGGAGTCAAAGAGAATGATATAAGAAAGGCAGTAGGACTTCTCGGAGGGCCCACCACCCTTATCCAAAAGGACTCCAATCTCGCGAAGGCCAACGACACTACGCTTGCAGCCTACGCTCAATACCTTAGGCCGATTAAGCAAAGCATATTGGAAAAGAAAGTTACTCCAGAGCTGGACGCGCCATATCTGGCGTATACCAAAAATAGGGAAATGTTGGCAGCCCATCTGCGCAGACACTTTAATGTGTACCTCTCAAAGTCAAGATCCTCAGTGTAGTATCCTCTTTGGAGGGCGATTGCAAACCTTATTAAAGCTGCGGCTCATTTAAATAATCAAAGGATATCCCGCATGTGATTGTATGGCAAAAAGAACTAGATCAAGAAAAAGCGGCAAGGCGTCAAGCCAGCTGTCGACCCTGCAGGCCGACAAGAAGATAGTCGACAAGGAGATGAAGAAGATAGGGCTCAACTATCACACCCTGTTTGGCGTCATCCTGATAATACTGGGTGCGGCATTAGTGGTAATGAACCTCGCAGGAGTGCTTCTCGCATTCATAGGGTTGATCCTGATATACTTCGGGCTCAAGGTAATGGGCTACACGATGCCCATCAAGCTGTAACGCTAAACCAAAGATCGGTGAATATATATGGAAAAAATGTGGAAAAACGTCATAGGAGTCATAGTTCTCGTTGTGGGAGCTATATTGGCCTGGCAGGGATACAGCGGTGTTCAGCACTGCAGCTCTCTGGGCGGGCAGATCTCGACATTCTTCAGCTCGCTGTTCGGGGGCAACGCAGCTCAGACGTGCTACAACGCCAACGTACTTCAGTGGGTTGGAGTGGTGATTGCGATAATAGGCCTGATAGTGCTGTATGTCGCTAACATGAAGATGTCAAAGTCAAAGAAGGGAAGGAAATAACGCGTCGCGTAAGGCCTTCTAACATCTTGGCCCCATTGGCCAAGACCTTTTTATATTTTGCTTGCATACCAAATACGTGCTCCTGAAAGGGGCAATGCTGTTGGTCCGGATGGAAATCGCTAAGGCTGTTTTGGGCATAATACTCCTCTTTGCGGGCGCGCTGACATCGTGGCAGGGCTATCTGACATTTACGCAGTGCGGCGCATCCGCTGGCCCGCTGTCTACGTTTATAACCTCTACTCTGGGCGTGGCCAGCTCTCAGATCTGCTATTACTCGCAGCTGATTGGAATAGTCGGGCTGGTGATAGCGGTTCTCGGCATCATTGCCATATCCTCCGCCATAAGCTGGGGCATGGGGCGGGCCAAGGAGGACCCGCTGGTTGTCCTGGAGCTCAGGTACGCAAAGGGCAGGATATCGAAGAAGCAGTACCTGCAGATGAAAAGGGCGATTAAGGCAGCCTCCAAGGGCGGCACCCTTGAGCAACATCACGGCCACCACCTACTGCAGGCCCTACTGGTCTTCCTGATAATAGTACTGCTGCTCGACATCTTCGTCTCCGGCGGCCTCTCCTCAATACTTCCAGCGAAGGGTAGCCAACCGGCGTCACCTCTCAACCCCCAAGTAGCCGTGTTTGGCACTGTAACGACAAACGGCATCGGGACAACCCCTCAAAGCATATCGTTCAACGGCCAGTCGGCGGTTGTGGACGCCAACGGCCATTACGTCATCAGCCTGCCTGACAACAGCACATTCAACGTGGCGGTCTCATGGACCCTGCTCGGCGGGCTCTACACCGGCAGCTGCAACTCGGGCAAGCTGCTCCTGTTCACCCCCTCTGACAGCTACATCTACAACGCCGCCTGCTAAGTGCTGCGTTAACCTTAAATATTGGTAAAACCTCATTATACCGGGTAAGATGTCCGTCGTCAAGCTTATGGGCATAGCGGGCACGGCGCTCAAGAGCAACTTCACGAGGCTCGACAGGCCGTACAAGCTCAATTTCTCCATAACCTACTGGTGCCAGTCCCGCTGCCTTTCGTGCAACATATGGCAGATGAAGCCCAAGGGCGAGCTTGGCATTGAGGAGATACGGGAGTTCGCTAAGAGGAACAACTACTTCAAATGGGTCGAGCTCACCGGAGGCGAGCCCTTCCTGAGACCCGACATAGTCGAGATAGCCAGGGCGTTCAGCGAGTCCAACAAGGACCTTTACATACTCACGGTGCCGACCAACTCGCTCTGCGACCACAACATGGTGGAGAGGAAGCTGAGGGAGATGCTCTCCCTGGGCATACCGAAGCTCGCGGTCACTGTCAGCCTTGACGGCTACAGGGAGCTGCACGACAGGCTGAGGGGCGTGCCCGGTAACTACGACAAGGCTATTGACATGTTCAAGAGGCTGATGGCCCTCAAAAAGGAGTTCAGTAGCCTCTACATGGTGTTCGGCTACACGCTCAGCAAGATGAACATGGGAGAGTTCCAGAAGACCTACGAGGCGGTCAAGGCAGACATACCAGAGATAACCTATAACGATTTCCACATCAACCTTGCACAGCTGTCAGAGAACTACTACAACAACTCAGGGAACGACATAACGCCCGACAACGCCAAGGTGGTGGACGAGATATCCGCCTTCGTGGCGCACAGGAAGTACCAGCCCGGAGTGATTCCCGCCATCGAGTCCACGTTCATGAAGAACCTAGTGATATACGCGAAGACCGGAAAGACACCGATGAAGAGCAGGAGCCTTGAGGTCTCGCTGTTCATGGACAGCTTCGGCAACGTCTACCCCTCTATAATGTGGAACAGGAAGATAGGCAACATAAGGGAGACGCAGTACGACCTCAGCGGGATGTGGAACAACGAGGAGGCCAACAGCGTGAGAAAGGACATATTGGAGGGCAGGGAGCCCAACCAGTGGACATCCTGCGAGGCTTACCAATCCATAACGGGAAACATGCTGAGCATGCTGAAGTAACTACGGGATACGGCAAGGCAATGATTCCATGCTAAAACTAAACGCGCTCGCGTCATTGATTGCGCTTTTGCTCATCGGCTCATACACTTTTGCAGGCACCGTAACGCTTACCGCAAGCTGCCCGCTCAACGTAGTCAACTCAACCAACACCCACATCTCATTCAACCTCTCGAATTCGGGGGATGACGTGGCTGGGGGCATAGTTGTCTCGCCAATAATAAAGGGCGCACTCACCTACAACTCAACTGTGTCTTTGGGCGAGCTTCTGCCTGGCCAGTCAACGGCGCCGGCCATCTCGGTAACCAACCTTACACAGCCAGGCGAATATGTCGATTACTTTGTCACTAGGTACTCGCAGGGCGAGCAGACTTTCGTAACTGTCTTCCCCTGCCTTGCTGCAATGCAGAGCAAGTCGCAGAGCGTGGTTCAGGTTGCAAACATAACCACGCTGAAGAATCAGGTCCTCGTTACCATGCTGAACTCTGCCGACTATTCGGTCAACGCGACGGCGACGCTGGAGGTGCCGCCTTCCTTCAATATTAACCGACCTAGCGCCAACGCCGAGATAGCACCCCAGTCCACCGCACTAGTGAGCTTCGATGTATCCGCGCCCCAGTACAACGCAACCTTCCCGATATCCTTCTCCGCATCTTATGTGCTGAATGGCACCAGCTATTCGGTGCTGCAGGTTACCGATTTCAGCACAGCGTCGCAGCCCCAGTCAGGCTCACCCATAAAGCTGAACCCTCCTGAGATCGTTTTCGTGGTGCTGATAGTCGGAGTCGCATGTCTTATAACAATCTCCATTGCAAAGAAGAAGAGAAGGTCCGTCAAAGGGCAGAAGGTGGTGTAATGCAAACGCGCAGCCCGTATATCAGTATAGTCGTTCCCACACTCAATGAGCAGAAGAACATAAGGGCCCTCATCAAGGGGATTGCGGGCGGGATGAACGGCTACAGGTACGAGCTCATTGTCGTTGACGGTCACTCGACTGACGGCACAGTAAGCGCGGCAAAGTCGCTCGGAGCCAAGATACTCTACGACCAGCAGGGCAAGGGCTCTGCGCTGATGAAAGGCATGTCCGCAGCCAAGGGCGACATAGTCATCTCGATGGATGCTGACCTCTCCAACAGGCCCAATGAACTGAAGCTTCTCATCGCGGGGATAGAGGCTGGATACGACATATGCATGGGATCCAGGTTCCTCACCGGCGGCGGCTCTGACGACATGCCGATGATAAGGAGGCTGGGCAACAAGTTCTTCGTCTTCATGGTCAACGCCATATACGGCACCAGCTACACCGACATGTGCTACGGATACAGGAGCTTCGCCAAGGGCGTAGCGGCGAGGCTGGACCTCACTGAGAAGCGCTTCAGCATAGAGACCGAGATAAGCATAAGGGCGAAGAAGAAGGGGATGAAGGTGCTCGAGGTTCCGAGCTTCGAGAAGCCGAGGGCGGGAGGGGACGCGAAGCTGCACAGCCTCAGGGACGGCTACTCAATACTGAAGACCATACTAAAGAACATATAGCCCTCACTTCTGGTTCAGGTAGTAGAACCCGTACTTTATCCCACGCGGGGCGAAGGTGGCATTGGCTATCGGCGTCATCGTGAAGCTCTGGTTTAGCCCGGTGCACAGGTTGTTGGGCGTGTAGCACCAGTATCCTATGTCGGCGACCAGGCAGCCGTACTGGCTCTTGTACTGCGCGACCTTCGTCTTGTCATAGACGTAGCTCATCTGCGCCGCCGTCCTGTTGTTTATGTTGAATAGCGTAGGGTCGTAGGTGAAGACGAGGCAGCTTGCATTTATCAGGTGCGCATTTCCGTATACGAAGTTCTCGTAGAACCTGGCGTCCGGCGCCTGCGGTATGGTGCTTGGTTTGACGGCCAGCTGCTGCATGTTCGCGTAGAACGCGTAAGCTATGACTGCCAGTATCGCCACCGCAGCCAAAATCTCGAGCGGCCTTCTCAGCGATTTTTTCTTCAGTGTTGATGGTATGCCTATTATGTAAGCGGCGCCGAAGCCCGCGAACAGCGCGACCTGCGACATCACGCTGAGCATGAACCTCCAGTCCACCCCGTAGAGCACCGATCCCGCATAGAACGCGGTATAGAGAAGGAAGAACGCAGCGAACCATATCGCTATCGCCGTCATTTCCCTTCGCATTGAGAAAGCCATCACGGCAACCCCGAACACCGCGATGAGCGTTATTATAACGGGCTGCATGACATAGGAGCTCTTGTAAGTGTTCAGCCAGAACTCTAGGTTGGCGCAGATATTGTACTGGAAGTTGTTCAGGTTTATGCTGCTAGTGGCGAGGTAGACGCTCTGGGTGCACGTGTCCTGTATGCTTGTTCCCTGGAATCCGTAGTCGCCGCCCGTAAGCTCCATGTAAGAGAAAAGCACAGCGGGTGCAACGGCTATGAGGAATACAAGTATCGCCGTGAGCGTCTTCGTCTCGAGCGCGTTCTTCCTTACCAGCTTAACCGTATCCTTCAGGGATTTTGCTATGCTGTTCTTGTCGAGAACCAGATAGACTAGGAGGAATACGGGGAGATAAAGGACGGCAAGCACCTTCATGTAAAGCAGCAGTGAGACGGAAAGAAGCGCGGCGCTGAATGTCCATACCGTCTTCTTCCTGGCGAATATGACGAGGAAGATAAGTGCGACAAGCGAGTAAGCCAGCATGGCTATGTCGGAGTTGGTCGGCATCGCCCACACAAGCAGAACCGGCGAAAGACCGAGTATCAGTGCGGAGAACGCCGCGGTAATCCTGCTCTTGAACAGCAGCTGCGCCAGTATGAACGTGAGGAACACCGAGAGCGCCGAGAGGAAGAGGCCCGTACCAAACGATGTCGACAGATGCACTCCGAATATCGCGTACGCAACTGCCAAGTTGGAAGATAGGCCTATCGGCTCATGGAATATCTCTCCGATGTAGCATGTCGATGCGGTGCCGTAATCGCACATCCAAGCCTGGCCCGAGTGGAGCAGGCTCTGTCCCATCGCCTGGTATATCGCGTCGTCAAAGTAGAGCAGCTGTGTGGGTTTCACCAGCGCCATCTCAACAGTGAGAAAGAGCGCAACAATTATGATTGCAGCCAGTATCGCCAACCAGTTCAGCCCGCTCTCCCGCAGAACCTTTGCTATCGCTTTCCTGCCCCAAACAATCGCTATAATGAGCCCAATGAAGGATACGGATATGCCTATGGTGTACATGTATTCCGAGATGGAGCCTGGCAGCACTCAGACACCTGTCCTGTTTGTCACGAACAGACCATTTATGAACATGTGCCTCGTCTTGGTGACCTTCATCATGTAGAGGGCGTCCTCCGGCGTCATAACTATCGGCAGCCCATGAAGGTTGAAGCTTGTGTTCAGAACCATCCCGTATCCGGTCTTCTTCTTGATCACCTTTAGGAGCTCGGAGTAGAGCGGGTTTTCGTTGCCGACCATCTGCGGCCTGGCTGAGCCGTCAACGTGCACGACCGATCGTGCCTGTTCCTTGGCCTCCTCCTTTACCTGGTAAGCCGATGTCATGAACCTGTCATTGCCCTTTCCGTCGTACTCCAGTATTCTGCCAATGTCCTCCTGCAGCATGGACGGTGCGAAGGGCTGGTACCACTCCCTTCTCTTGACGTAAAGGTTCAGCTTCTCTTTGACGTACTCAGAAGAGGGGGATGCAAGTATGCTCCTGTTGCCAAGCGCGCGAGGGCCGTACTCCATCCTCCCCTGGAACCAGAGCAGGTACTTGTCATCAGCTATCAGTTCAGCAGCATGCTCCGCCTGCTGATGGCTTGTCTGCGGCTCTATTAGCAGTGATCTGTCCGCTCGCAGTATTTTCTCCGTCTCTTCCTGGCTGTACTCGTTGCCCAGATAGGCTGTGAGCGGATAATTTGTCACTCCGTTAAGCATGTAATTAACCTGCATCGCGCTTCCCAGCGCAAGCCCTCCGTCTCCCATGTGCGGAAAGACGCTCCAGTGCTTTAGCTGCTCCAGCCCTCTCACTCTCATGTTAGCCTTCACGTTTGCGAACAGCCCTCCGGCGAACGCGACGTCGCCGATGCCGTACCTGTCCATCGCGTTGCTCGCGAACTTTATGAGCACGTTCTCCAGGACCTGCTGCGCCATGTAGGCGAACTGCTCCCTAGGCATCTGCCAGGCTATCCTCTGCAGCATGTCATACTGCTGCGATGGGCTGTACTTCGCGTTTATCGTCGTGCCGACCACGCTGAAGAAGTTGGCCAGCCTGTTCTCCTCATACGGGAATGGGTAAGAGTAATCTGCCATGGCCATTACCTTGCCTTCGTCCTCAAGCTCCCTCATCCCTACTATGTTGGTGACCTGCTCGTAGAATATGCCGACCGAGTCCCTGGCCCTTATCGCAAGCTGCCTCTCCAGCTTTCCGTTATCGAGTATGCTGATGCTGCCCGACTTGCCGTCCCCCAGCCCGTCCATCGTTATTACAAGCGATTTCTTGAACGGCGCGGTGAACGCCGCAGTTGCGGCGTGGGCGGTGTGGTGGTCCACAACGTGAAGCTTGAAGTTGGCGAATCCCATGCTCTTGAGATGCCTTTCAACAACGCTCTTGCTAACGAACGTGTTGGACGGGAGTACGCCTATGGAAGTTAGATTGTACTTGAGCTTGTGCCTTGCGCTTTCGAACCTCGGCTTAAGGGACTTCCTCCTTCTCATGGCGTAGTAGCTTTCCTTCATCTGGGGGAAGAGCCTCTCAAGCGTCTTGGTTAACTCCGTTGTAGAGAACGCTATGTGCTCTATGTCCGCGGGCTGGATCTTCTCGTAATCGAGCGCAGCCTTTATGGAGTTGTAAGGGAACCTGAGCTCCAGTTTCCTCTTGGTGAATCGCTCCTCGTTCGCTGCATAGACAATCCTGTCGCCGTCTATCAGTGCCGCTCCCGCATCATGACCATCCCATATTCCAAGTATGTACAAATTAACCACCAATCAATTTGGGCTGTCGACCCTCGTCTCCGTTTCGACCTTTACCTTCGCTATGAACTCTTCTATCTTGACCCCGAACTTCTGACCTCCGCTTCTTGTCCTCACCGCCACGGTATTGCTGTCAACCTCCTTCTTGCCTATCACTATCATGTACGGAATCTTGTGCAGCTGCGCGTCCCTTATCTTGTACTCAAGCGTCTTGTCCGAGTTGTCGAGCTCCACGCGTATGCCGTTGCTCCTGATATCCTTGTAAGTTTTTTCAGCGAACTCATTCGCGGCCTCTGATATCGAGATGACACGTGCCTGAACCGGGGCAATCCACGTCGGGAACTTGCCCTGGTAGTGCTCCGTCAATATGCCTATGAACCTCTCGATAGATCCGTATATCGCCTTGTGTATGACTACGGGCATGTGCTGCTTGCCGTCCTCGCCCGTATACTCGAGCCCGAACCTCTGCGGCTGCTGGTAGTCGAGCTGTATCGTGGCGCACTGCCACTCCCTTCCCATGCTGTCCTTGATGTCTATGTCTATCTTCGGGCCGTAGAACGCCCCCTCCTTGTCCTTGATCTTGTAGCTGACCTTGTTGGCGTCAAGGGCCTCCTTCAGCTTTCCCGTCGCCTTCTCCCAAAACTCGGGGGTGCCCATGTGGTCGTCAGGCATTGTGGAAAGGTTGGCCTTGTACTCAAAGCCGAACTTCTTGTAGAGCGAGTCGACTATGCTTATTATCTTTGTCATCTCCTCGACTATCTGGTCCTCCCTGACGAAGAGATGGGTGTCGTCCTGCGTAATCTCCCTGACCCTGAAAAGCCCCGTGAGCGCGCCGCTTATCTCGTTCCTGTATATCGTGCCGAACTCAGCGAGTCTTATCGGCAGATCCCTGTAGCTCCACTTCCTGGACTTGTACACCAATATCGCCGAGGGGCAGTTCATCGCCTTCAGCCCCAACTGCTCGCCATCCGCGTCAAATGTGAACATCTCCTTCTTGTAATGGTCTATGTGCCCGCTCACGTCCCAGAGCGCCAGGTTCGCTATCGCAGGAGTGCTTATCTCTTCATAGCTGTATTCGTGGTACTTCTCGCGCATGAGGTCGAGCAGCGCGTTGAATATTATGTAGCCGTTGTTGTGCCAGTAGACCATACCCGGAGACACTCCCTGGAAGCTGAAAAGGTCAAGCCTCTCACCTATTGTCCTGTGGTCCGTGTCCGGCAGGCCCGCGAAGTCGCTCTTTGTCACTATGGACCTGTCCAGTGGCTTTGCCGCTCCTGTCTGCGGCTTGTTCTGCTGTGGTTGTGCGGTTATCGATGGAGCTGAGTACCTCTTCGATCTCTCTGCCATCGGGTGCCCCTTTATCCTGAGTGCGAGCGCCTTGTTCCATCCGAACGGCGCCTTCTTGGTCTCGTATCCCTCCGACAGCTTTTGGAACATGTAATCGACAAGCGCCATCGCCTCCTTCGGCGGTGCGAGCTCTGTGCTGAGGTGCGCGAACGGATAAACCACGACCCTCTGCCTCTTCAGCTGCGCGAGGAATGTCTTGACGTCGCCTACCGCCCTGTCTGCCAAGGCGGTGTCGTCACCCTTCTCCACGCTTATGAGCAGGACGAGCGCGTCGTCCACCGATGCTTTCTTCTCCTCAGTCTGCTCGTACACGCTCGACTCGGGCTTCATCATCTCGTAAGTGATGTTGTCTACGTCAAGCTCGAGTATCTTCATCAGAACCGGATTTACTTCCCTCTCAACCTATATATGAATTTCGCTTCGGGCTAAAATAAGTTATATATATTAGGAAAAACCAAGATTATCCATAAGGTTTGGTAGACGGAGTACAATGCGCAAACACACATTCGCGGCCGCGATAATACTGCTTCTCGGGCTGATGCTTAACTCTGGGATAGCGCACGCCCAGCAGCTCCCAAACGGCAAGGGAATGCCATTGGGCATATCACTTTCCTATAACAGTTTAACGGTGCCTGTTTACAGCATATGCAGTCCAAGTGTGTGTCCTGCCCCCGTTGCAGTTAACATAGAAACCTGCCCTTATGGTGGCACAGCTCCGTACTACCTTGTCATATACCAGAATAACAGGGCAGTTGACAGCGTTGGAACACGCGGGTGCTACAACTACTCATTCACACCGCAATATGCGGGAACTTACGATTTGCTGTTCAAGGCAACCGACAGTGCCACACCCTCCAATACTGTGTCCACAACCGCCATGGTTGTAGCCGCGCAGCAGAATGGGGGCGGCCAACTATCCGCATCTATATCTTTGTCAAGGGCTAACGTGAATGTGAGCCAGTTAGTTCCCATAACTGTTAAGGTGATTGGCGGGGTTCCTCCTTACACCATAAGGACATACAATAATGGCAATCTCGTCAATAGGACGATAACATACGCACCCTATACCTACGCATTCGTACCCGCATCTTCGGCCGAATACACGATACAGTTCGAGATATCCGACGTAGCGGGCAAAAACATTAACCAAAGCTCCATAATATATTCTATCCCCGGAATTATCACGAATATAGGTACGCCAAATGCTGGGCAGCTTACAGTATCCGCAACCCCTGCATACAAGAGCGTCCTGCCAGGTACTCCAGTGGTAATAAGTGCAACGGCATCGGGTGGCACCCCACCTTACTCAATGTTGATCTATGATGGAAGCGGAACTACATTGGCCAGAACCAGCACCGGTTTTATAAGTTACTCCTACGTGGGTTACTCTCCAAACACATACTATCCTGTTACGGTGAGCGCCTCAGATTCAAAGGGCAGCGTTGCCGGTAAGTCCATAGACATCCAAACCACCTCAATAGCCGGTGGTGTCGCCCAGTACGTCAAGCTTTCAGAGCTTCTGAGCCCGCAGTCTCAGAGCGTGTCGATAGGACAGCAGGCACGCTTCACCACTGTGGCAAATGGCGGCGTGCCGCCTTATTATGTCACCATACGGAACGGCACTGGCAATGTAATAGCCGCAGGATTCATAGCGTCAGACGGAACAGGATATAACTACACACTAAAGGAGGGCGCTCTCGGTGTTTACTCCTACACATTCCAAGTGACGGACAGTGCCTTCAATACTGCCTATGGCTTTTCCACTGTCACTACTACCGGCTATGCCATTCCCCCCACACAACAGAGCGGCGGCGCAATAGGATCCACTGTAGGCCAGACGGTTAAGGTATCCGTGTCACCCAGTCAGTATCCCTGCCCTTGCAGCATATTGGTCTATGTAAACGGTGCCTATCAGCAGCAAGGATCCGTTCAGAACTACAATTCCGCATACAGCTATTCTTTTACGCCCACAGTTTCAGGGACATACGTGGTCAATTTAGTGGTTAGCTATGCAGGCGGCGCATCAGATACCACAACCTACACTGTAAACGTCGGTGCGCTTCCACAATCCGGCGGACCCGGGACGTTATCGCTTGTTGCGTCTCCGATAGCTACTACAGCAACAATCGGAGTGGGACGCCAGTTTGCCCTCTCAGTATCCGGCGGCACGCCGCCCTACTATCTTATCATAAGGAACGGAACTGGACAGTTGATAAAGACCGATTATATCCAGTCCCCTTCCACACCTTACTTCTATAACGTAACAGAGGCGGCGACTGGGGACTACGGTTTTACCTTCCAAGTCACCGATGGAAACTTCAATAATGCCTATGTGTTTACGAACCTGGTTGTTACAAACACCTGACTGTCAATGTATCTTGACCACCCCTAAAAACACAGTGCTTTTTAAACCTATCTATAACACCAAAATCCCGAAAAAGATATAAATATTAAGACAGCTGCTATATCCTCATATAGGGGTTAATCGAGTGGAAAATTCAGTGTACAAGTATGCGTTTGTGGTGTCGGTAATTATACTGTCTGGGATTATAGCTAACATTGGGATAGCCAATGCACAACTGTACCCCAACCCTGCAATCTATCCGATGAGCGTGCAGATTTCCAATAACTACCAGTCTGTTCCGGTTGGAAGCATATGTACCACGGGTGGGTGCACAGCCCCAACACAGGCCAACATAGAGGCGTGCGCCAGCGGCGGATCTATGCCGTACACCGTAATCGTTTACGAGAACAATCAGCAAGTGGATACGGGAGCCACGTTCAGCTGCTTCTCGTATGATTTCACACCGCCCAGCGTGGGCACATATAGCATACTTTTCAAGTTCATAGATAGCGGATCTCCATCAAACTCTGGCGAGGCAACTGCCGTAGTGGTTGGTGCGCCGCAGACCTCTGGTTCATCCGGAGGGGCATCTGCATCGCTTTCCACAACTGAGCAAACCGTCAATGTTGGTGAGGCAACCCCAATTACGCTCAGTATACCTGGGGGCTCAAGCACACCCTACTCCGTCAAGGTGTACGTGAACGGTAACTTGATGGCAACACCATCCGTTTACTCTTCATATACCTACTCCCTCTTTCCTGCTGCAGTAGGCACATACATAGTCGAGTTTTACATATCCGACGGTGTTAGCACTACAACCCAAACTGCTACTATATACGCAGTACCGGGAGGAGGCAACGCGGCAAATCCGGGAGGAAGCACATCCTCTGGCGGAGGCTCGCTCTCTGTCACAGTAAGCCCCTCCTACAAGAGCGTATCCCCTGGAACGCCGGTACTGATAAGCGCTACTGCGGAGGGAGGCTCGCCGCCGTACAAGATGATACTTTATGACGGAAGCGGCACTACGCTTACAAGCTCAACTACTGGAACGATAAGCTACACCTATGTTGGCTATACGCCCAACACATCGGTTCCGCTTACCGCCAGCGTGTCAGACTCGCAGGGCCAGGTAACCGGCCAGACCGTATTCATATCGACCACTGCTTCAACTGGCGGAACTGTCTCAGGTTCGCAGAGCGGCAGCGGCGGATTGTCGGTTTCTGCGAACCCAGCAACACAGGATATCTCAGCTGGGCAGAGCTTGCAGGTGGCCGTAACGCCGTCAGGTGGAATAGCCCCCTATTACATTGTTGTAAGGGACTCTGCGGGTGACGTGCTCGCCGCAAGCCACATACAGTCTTCCGGTACGCCTTACATATTCACTACGACACAGGACTTCCCGGGCACTAACACGTATACCTTCCAGATAACTGACGGCGCATTTAACAGCGCATCTGCAATAGCATCGGTAGTCACAAGTGGAACTGGCGGAACAGTATCATCCTCTTCTGGATCCAATTCGGGAACTATTGTGACGCCAAGCGGCAGCGCGCCTAGCCTGTCAGCGAGCGCATCGCCCGGATCGGTAAGCGTGGGTCAGCAGTCCCAATTCACCATTATGGCTAATGGCGGCACTCCGCCCTATTACCTTGTAATATGGTCCCCATCAGGCTCTGTGCTGAAGGCAGACTACATAAACACCCAAGGGGGCAGCTACACCTACTCCGTATCCGAGCAGGTTTCTGGAACCTACTCTTACACTTTCAAGATAACGGATGCGAACTTCAATAGCGCATACGCGATAGCCAGCGTTACTGCTACGGGCTCCACCATATCCTCGGGCCAGACGCAACAGTCGTCCTCAGGATCGCCCACTCTCTCAGTAACGCCGAGCACACAGTCGGTGTCTGTGGGCCAACAGGCCCAGTTCACCATAACTCCCTCTGGAGGGACGGCGCCGTATTACATAGTGATAAGGGGCTCTTCGGGCAGCGTGCTCAAGGCAGACTATATACAGTCATCGGGCGCGGCTTACACGTTCAGCGCAACCCAGAGCGTTGCCGGGACCAGCACATACTCGTTCCAAATAACGGACAGCGCATTCAACAATGTCGCTGCTATTGCAACCGTGACTGGAAGTTGATGGCCCTTCGAAATTTATGGTGTGTAGCAAAGATATTTAAATTGTAATAGCAATAAACCTTGGTGGTACAATGAGCAAAATCATGTTAAAAGCACTGGCAAACCTAAATGGTTTGACCAAGTATTCGAAGGTATGGTTAGTTCTTCTATCCTTTATGGGCTTTTTCGGCTCATTTGCCATTAGCTCAGCTCAGTGTGTCGGTTCCACATCCGCATGTACCGCACCCGCAAGCTTCACCTGCAGCGGGTCAGTAGGCGGCATATCCTGCGGCGGCCAGACCACATCCTGCCCATCAGGAACTGCAATATGCGGAACCCCTAGCGGAGGCGGAGGAGGCGGCTCAGTAACTGGTAGCACATCGGCGGTAGTTGCAGAGATAAAGAGCATCTGCACATCGATAAAGACTGTTGTGTTCATACTCGGCCTTGCCTTGATGATTCTTGGAGGCGCGCTCTATGCCGGAGCCCACGTGATGCCCGGAACCACGAAGGGACAGATTCAGGGTTATGGAATGGGGATGCTTGTAGGCGGCATAATAGGTGTCATAATAGCCTTGATAGCGCCGTTCGTCCTGAACCAGATAATAACGTTCGATTCTGCAGCCGGAGTCAGCACTGTAAGCTGCTGATTCCTTTCTTCTTCTTTTTTCTTTCTAATGATTGAGCGTTAGCTGCGTCGCTCCCAGAAACATATAAAAATAGCCACATCAAATACTGATTGCTGCGTATACGTTTTACGCCGGCTGGTAAGATGACTAGGCTTAAGGTTCGCTTAGGGCGCGGATTTGGAATCGGCACAGCCACGCATGCGTCGTTGCTGCTAATGCTGCTCATCGCCATAGGGTCCGTGTCCGTTCTTCCCAACATATCAGCCGCACAATCGACAATCTCTATCGCTGTAACTCCCTCATCGCCCCAGACCGCGGTCACAGGCCAGTTGGTCTCTTATAACATACAGACCAGCGGATTCACCGGGGGATACACCCTCACGGTATCGGGTCCCGGCGGCACACCAATATACAAGACGGATGCGGGCATAACTACACAGTTGTACACCGTTTCGTTCCCTGAGAGCAATCCCGGCTCGTACACCATTGTCTTTACCGTCTTGGACCAAGACGGCCATTCTGCAACGGCGCAAACCACGCTCACCGTCACCGGCTCGCCATCGGGCTCATCATCAAGCTCGTCATCAAGTTCCTCATCGCCGCCCACGATAACGGTCACCTCCCCTACAAGCTCAATCATTGCGGGCAGCCAGGCATCTTTTACGGTAACCGCCTCGGGTGGCTCCCCTCCCTACTACCTCACTGTGAGAAACTCGGCGGCTGACGGTGGCTCCATCCTCGCCGCTGACCAGCAGATAACGAGCCCTTACACTTTCTCCACCACTACCACAGGCTACAGCCCAAGCGCGCACTCGATGATATTCACCGTCGCTGACAGCCAGCAGCAGTTGAGCAGCCCCGCAACCGCAACATTCACTGTAATCGCGGCTCCGGTGACCCCTGCTATCAAGCTATCGCCATCATCCGGACCTACCGGAACCACATTCACAGTCACTGCCACAGGGTTCCCGCCGAGCTCAGCCCTGTCCCCCGCGTTCATCAGCTTCGGCAACATCGGCGTCACCGGTGCAGGCGAAATCAACATTGATACCTCGGGCGGCTATACCGGCACCGCTGTGGTACCTCCAGGCGCTAGCGGCACCATAACTGTAACTGTTGCGGAAGGCACAGCCGGCGCTTCAGCCACGTTTACCGTTGGAACATCCAACAGCAACTCAAATTCAAACAGTAACTCTAACTCCAATTCGCAGGTACCAACAAATCAGGCCGGCATCTGCCTGTCCTCGTCAGGCTCGGCGGGCTGCGTCAGCGCAACCACAACTTGCAACAACGCGCTCAATCTCCCCGGAGTCACCTGTGCAGCAGTGCTGGCATCAGCTACCCAAAATTGCGCCCCCCCCAATAACTACATCTGCGCTGCCTCTTCAACAGGCCCAGGCGGTGGGGGTGGAGGCGGCGGAGGCGGAATCGGCGGCCCAACAAGCGCCCAGCTGTCAGCGATACAGAAGGAGATAGGCAACATTTGCAATGCCATAGAGAGCATAGTGTTCATACTAGGGTTGGCGCTCATGCTTCTGGGAGGCGCCTTGTACGCCGGCTCCCACGTCATGCCGGGCCAGACGAGGGGACAGATACAGGGATACGGGATGAGCATGCTAATTGGCGGGCTTGTCGGCGTGATAATAGCGCTCATCGCCCCTTGGGTGCTCAACGAGGTTATAACGCTTAGCAACACCGGCGCAGGCTCAGTGAGCTGCTCCAGCGCAGGCGCAATACTGCCCTCCGTCGGATCGGGGACACTTCCATCGACAAACTCTGGCGGAGGCGGAGGGGGCGGCGGAGGCAACGGTGGCGGGGCGGGGTCTCAATCCATCTCTGTCACTCCCACACTGACCAATCCCGGCACCCCCGGGCAGGCAATATCCTACACGCTTACAATAACCGACAGCAATCCAGCCCCGTATACAATTACTGTATCGGACGCTGAAGATTCCAGCTTCCACGACTCTGTGCAGGCTTCAGGGGGGTCTTTCGGCTACGACTTCACCCTTCCATCCGACGCTCCGGGCGGAGTCAACAGGATCACTTTCACGTTGACCGACTCACTGGGCGGCACGGCGTCAGCCACCGCCACGGTTCTTGTCACCACAGGCAGCTGAAGCAGACGACTACATCACTTATTTATTGCTTGCTCTCTAATGATATCTAGAAAGTGGTTGAATGGCTAAGACACCGGTCCTCGAGTACGCAATCGAGACCTACAGGGCAAACCTTAAGCTCATACTGCTGTTCTCCATATCGTTCGTGATAGCCTTCCTGATACCGGTATTCGCATCATTTCCCACGTTCATAGACGCGGGCTCGATATTCCTCAGGACCGCAAGCGTATTCCTCAACCTGAACATATTCAACACTGCGATAATATTCGCTGCCGTTTTCTTCTCTCTGCTCTTCCTGAGCTTCGCGATAGTGGCGATCAACGTCATAGTGAAGCACAGCAGGACCCACACCAGGATAACAAGGGAGGTGATGGGTGGCATAGAGAAGTACACCGGCAAGGTGTTCGCAGTGCTGCTCATATCGACGGTAATCGTGCTGCTCGCCAGCCTGGTCACGTACGGCAGCCCATACTCGGCGCTGATAACCGCCATAGTTGGCCTCATAATCACGCCTTTCGTCTTCTACGCGCCTGCCTCGATCGTGATAGACGACAACAGGATAGGCCACGCGATAGACGCCAGCCTTAGCTTCTTCTTCAAGAGGTTCGACTACTTCCTGATGTGGCTGGTCTTTGCAATAGTGCTGCTCACCGTCTTTGACTTCGTATTCATACTGGTCGGCGGGACCGTTGCATCAAGGTACATAATGCTGGTCTTCAACTCGCTCTTCATAATACCGTTCCTTGTGCTCCTACAGAGCGAGCTGTACATGAGCAGGTTCAAGCTGCTGAAGAGATAGTTAGTTCTCAATTTTTGTTTCTCCAGTTAGCCTAGGCTCGGTTCAATTCAGGGTAGATACGGCTTTCGCCTACGGCGCACGCCTAACGTAGTCCCGTATAGGCATAAATATTAAGAACGGGCTGATATTATACTGAGAGAATATGCTGGGCATACTGGTTCCTGTGGTACTGAGCATAGGTGCGATATACGCGCTTATACCGCTCATGGTAATAGTGGCGCTGATAGCCGCCGCAGCGGGACTCAGCAGGGGAGCCAGCATATTCCAGTTCTTCGGCTTTGATGCGCTCGTGGGGCTTGCCGGCGGAGTGGGCGCAGGCGCCGCTGGAAAGGGCATAAGCAAGGCGGTCAGGTACCAGTCGGATAAGGCCGAGCAGCTTACTGAAGTGATGAAGATCGCCCATAAGAAGAGGACGGGAATGGCGCGAGGCACTAAAGAGGCAAGGGAGGTGAAGTTGGCTCTTTGGAACATAAGAGAGCCAGGCAAAGATGGCAAGGAAGGTAAAATTATTGTTAAACGTGGCATCACCAGAATGGCGACCTCAACGGAGAGGGGTGTAGCCATAACTGGGCTTAAGTCTCTTTACAAGAACGCAGGCGACCTAGATTTGCCCTCTAATCTCGCAGGAAAGATAACTGATCAAGAAGCCAAAAAGCTTACTATGGGCGATCTCAGACAAATCAAAAAAGCAACAATGGGCACGAGGTCGGTTTTTGGTACGGCAGCAGGCGCAGTTACTACTGTAGCAATGGTCGTTCCCGTCGTTGGCGGGATTCCAAGAGCCATAGAGAATACTTTGGTGCATAGATCTTCAACGGCTAGGAAGCTTATGTATACTGGACCTGCAAAAGGCGATGATACGGACAATCCCAATGCTAAGGCCCTAAGGGACGCGTGGAACAAATCCGACAGCCTTAGCTCACAGATAAAGGAGTCCAAGAAAAAGAGGGACTCTGAGGAAAGGCAACAGGCAGTAGAAGCGAGAAATGAGATTATTGCACGTCATGGTGAGAACTCATATGCTGGTCGAATGGCTGCAGCTAGCGGACCTTTGAAAGAACTAACAGAGGAAAGTAACCTAAGAAATAAGGGACCTTTAAGTGAATTAAATGAACACAGTAACCTAAGGGATAAGATGCGTAGAAGTCTCTACGAAGACTGGGGTATTGGTGGTATAGCGGCATCAGCCGTAGCAATGTCGCAGGTTTACAAGATATTGACCTCTTCAGGTTCAGTTCAGGAAAGGCACGTAAAGGAGATATTCGACTCATACAAAACTTCAGAGAAGGCAGTCTCTGCGCCCCCGCTTACTACTGATATAAATGGCTCCTCAAAACCAATCAATGACTACACCGGCTGGAACGGCTACTTTAAAGCTGTAAGCGGCGCTTACAAGGCTGCGCTTGTAGACGCTACTGTGGCTGGCATCTACAAGCCATGGTACGACAATTATACCAAGAGCGGCAAGGACGAAAAACAGAAGGCTGAAGAGAAGAAGAAAGCTGAGGAAGAGGCAAAGAAAGAGGCCGAGGCAGAGAAAAAGCAAAAGGAGGCTGCTGCCAACGCTGCCGAAGGCACTTCAGAGTAGCCCATACGGCCCTAACCTCACATGTTTAAACTCTCCATTACGGGCCTCTCCCCGCCGACACAGGGCATAAATACCTTCTCTGGAATATCCTACCATGCGCTATAGCCGCCTTGCACCGATAGCAGCATTTGCCATTCTTGCAATCATGCTGAGCGCCGGGTTGCCCATCGCGCAGTCCAACACGCAGCCCGCCTGCGACTCATCATCCTCACAGAACGTATGCTGCGCAGTGCTGCACGGCCAGGCCACAAACGTCGGCACCTGCGTAACCGACGCAATCTCCTATTCCGGCATCGGAATCCTGCTCTCACTCATGGTAGTCGCGCTTGCATACATGCTTGGCGAGATGTTCAACATACAGGGGCTGAAGGGCTGGTACAAAACCGAGCTCTGGGAGACCGCCAAGAGCCTGATGCTTGTCGCATCCATATTTTCCCTCTTGGTTATTGTAAGCGGCATAGCCAATGCGCTTGAGGGCGGACCCTCATCATTTCAGGCTGGCTCCGGCGCACAGGGCTCGATAACCAACAACCTGTTGGGGGCAACGGGACTGTACTCATCGGTGGTTAACAACTATCTGAGCTACGAGGTAACCGCATCCCAGACATCGATGGCGGGCATAATAGGCCTGCAATCTGGAGTCAATGCGCTGAAGGGCACCTCCATCACCACCTGGCTGCCAATACCGATACCCATACCCACTCCCGTTGGCCTATTCGTGATGTCGCTGCAGTTCGGAACCTCCACTCCGCTTTTCGTAAGTACGTACATATCTGGAACTAACAGCGTGGGTAGCATAGACGTCGGCTCGACCAACTCTTTCATCATCGACATAGAAGACATAATCATATTACCAATCACGATAGTCATGTCGATACAGTCTGCCATGTTCTACTTCGTGGTCTACCTGGGGCTGGGCTTCTTCCTCCCCTCCGGGATAATGCTAAGGTCGATGCCGTTCCTTAGGGGAATAGGCGGAACGATGATCGCCATTGCCATAACCGCATCGATAATATATCCCGCCATGCTGCTGACCGTCAACCTCCCCGTTACAAACATCTTCAACAATATATTCGCAAATTCAGTGCAGCAGGCACCCAATACTAACTGCGACCTCACTTACAGCACCGACCCTACGCTAGGAATCGTTCCCGGTCTTGCATGTGGTTTCCTTGGCGTGGTGCACGCGATGATAGTTGCTGCCAACGGGGCTTCACCGGGCGGCGGACCGGTGGCAATGGCCGTGCTTTTCGGTACCACGGAGGCAGCCACCCCTGCGATAAGCCAGGCCTATAACTGGGGGTTCGATACAGGATACTACCAGTCGTTCAATAGCGTAATACCTGCCCTGAACTTCGTGACCTACGACACCTACGCGATGGTGCTGCAGGCGTTTCTGCTGGTGTTCGACCTTGTCATAGGTATAGTGGTGGCCGGAGCGATAGCCACCGCCCTCGGAGGCAAGCTCAGACTGGGCATAGGAAAGGTTAAGTTGGCATGATAGGCAATACTGAATAATAAAATGGTGGACTGACTAAAATGGTACTCGCATGCGCTGTATACGGTGGGGCTAACTACACCAACAGCTGGATAGGCATAAACGCGTTAGTGATACTCGCCAGCCTGATGGCAGTCTCAGCCGTGTACTCGCTGTCCAAGATTCTCCCTGACAACATAAGGGGCAAGATCAACTCATTCGTCAGGTCCGAGATGACCCAGTTGTTTACCAGCGCGATAATAATAGTGGCGCTGATATCCGTCACGTTCTTCGCCTGCAACATAACCGCATCGCTCAGCCAGTCCATACTATCCTCTTCAGGGCAGCCCGCTCAGTCGCAGCTTACCCCATTCCAGTTTGCCGGATATTATATCGGCAGCCTCACGTTCCAGAAGGGCCTGCCGCTGCTCACTACTGTCTACTCCCAGGCGATGACATATGAGCTTTACAGTTTGCTGGCAGCCCAGGCGGGGTTGTACTTCAACAACTACGTAGTGCAGCTATTCGGTCCAGCGCTGTCCTCCGCAGCTGGTAAGGGGCTGTCACTGACACTGCCGGTAAGCTCAAAGTTTGCCGGTCAAGTGACGCTCAGCTTCCCTCCCGAGCTCGACGTAGGGCTTCTCTTCGCCAACCTGGCGGAGATGCTCCTTGGACTGTTCTCGCCGATGCTCACGCTCGCTATAAGCACCCTGCTTATACAGTACATAACGCTTCCCTTCCTGCAATACACGGCATTCGCGGTCATACTTCCAATCTCATTGGTCATGCGTTCGCTCGCGTTCACCAACGGAGAGCTGAGGAACGCGGCCAACGCCCTCCTCGCCATCGCGATAGCGGGGTACATAATCTACCCTCTCACCATAACTTTCGACAGCTATACCATCAACTACCTCTTCTCCATGAGCAACCCCTCTTATCCATACCTCCACATGACATACACGCTCTCCGATCTCAGCCTGAACAGCTTCTTCGCACAGGGCATACCATCAAGCACCACCGATGCCTCGCCATACGGTACCGTCCTCACTTCGTTCTTCAACCTGCTTGGCAGCGGGGTATTCAGCGGGCTGCCTATTCCACTCACCGGACTTGGCGCGATTCAATCACTCATAAACAACATAGCCGAGTTCGTCTTCCAGGGCGTGGTCCTCTTCGCTATCGACATAGCGATAACAGTCGGTTTCGCCATAGGGCTTTCCAAGGCTCTTAACGCGGGGCTTGAAGGCGCCCAGAACTTCTGGGCAGGCTTGTAGATGATAACATGATACCGCTACCAACGCCCGCTCTTGTCGCCCTCCCTGGCATAGGCCTGCTCCCTCTTGTGGCGCTCGCCCTCGGTTTGGACGGTGCGATAGTCGGCATCTGGTATATGGTCGGCTTCGTGCTGAACAACAACACTGTTAGGGGTTCCGCAAAGGAGGAGTTCTACCAGCTAATAGGCACAGCCGTGATGATGGGCATAATCATAGGCGCCCTCGTGATATTCAGCGGGCTGTTCTACTCCTCGCTCGGAGCCACGAAGCTGATGAATCCTACCGCAATGACCCTGATGTGCACTAACGTACTCAACGGCAACAGCATAGACCTGATCTCAGGTTCTACATCCGTCTTGGCCCCCAGCACCAAACCGAACGGCTTCCCCGGGCTGTGTAACCTCGTTTCCAAGAAAGCCGCCCCATCCCTCACCGATCAGATAGACTATCCGCTCGCTGCCACATCAGTGATTATAGCAAATATCACCAACCAGACCATAGGCAACCTCAACAGCACATTCGTCTACGACTCCTTCATAGGCTTCTTCTCCCAACTGACCCCAACCGTGACTTTCTGTGTGCCTTCTGAAGAGGGCTTCAACAACGCATGCATCAATCCAGTCCGAGAAAGCCCCGCCGCCGCGCTCACAGTAACATACTCCGCGCAGCCGCAGGAGGGCTTCGACCTGCTGTTCACCAACATGATAACCTATGGCACCCTTCTAGGCGGAGCCACGGAGGCATTGCTGGCACAGCTGATGATGAGCGTACTGTTCCTCTATATCTGGCCCACCCTGCTGTTCGCCGGCATAATACTCAGGGCCGTGTTCTACACCAGGAAGATAGGCGGCCTTCTCATCGCAATATCCATAGGCTTTGTCATGTTCTTCCCTGCGGTATACGCGTTCGAGTACCTTGCAATGGGCAATGGCGTGTCTGCCTCCACATCCCAGGTTTATGGCTTCAGCCCCGATACCGGCATACCAAACAACGCGATACCATCGGTGAACCAGAACTATCAACTCAACTTCTTCGTCCAGCCAAACATGAAGAGGGTCTTCCTGCACGAGGGATGCTGGCCCACGATACTCGGGGCTCCCGTGCCTCCGGCAGAGGCTTACATATACGATACCGCCTCGCTCTCCGAACCGCAGGTGACCGTCCTCTCGCTTCTCGAGGTCAGCAGCATCGGGACTGGCACGCTTGCGGTGCCATTCATCACGTCCATGCCCGCAACATGCAGCGAGGCCTCCGGACTGAACGCGTTCTTCCCAATCATCCAGTCCTATGGAATAACCGGAATAACCGCATTCCTGCTGCCTATCATAAACCTGTTCATAATGCTTACCGGAGTGCTTGGCCTGTCTGGCCAACTTGGAGGAGACACGAGCCTTGCCGGGCTCACAAAACTGGTATGAGTGGTCACTATGTCGGACAAATCTAAGATGGTCATGCGCGCTCTGCCTATAGCCGTGGTGCTGGCCATCCTGCTCGTGCCATTCATGTCAATGACCGCGTCTGCGCAAGGCACCAGCTCGCAACCCTCAAATCCCGTATACTCCATAGCGTATTTCACTTGCGCAGGCACTAATGGCCAAGGCGGGATTGTGGACCCCTCAAGGTCGATACTCAACGTGAACAACAGCGCTGCGCAGTCGCTGCTTTCCATCTCGCTTGTGATAATGCTCATGTTCGCCCTTCTCACCGGCGCTATCTACGGCGTCGGTTATGCGTTCAAGTTCGACAAGCTTGTAAGGTTTGCCAAGACCGAGATTAACGAGGTGATAATAACCATAATCGTCGTCTTCCTCTTCGTGGGAACGTTCGCTGTGGGCACATCCGCAATAGGCCCCAACAGCCACCTGTTCGCGGTCGCCGGCCAGAGCTTCAACAATAACGTATTCGTGAGCGACTGCTCGCTCCTGTATTTCTATGGATACCAGATATTCACCTCCGTAATAAGTGTCAACTCCTTCCAGAAAGTACTCGGATTCTTTTTCTTCTCTTCCATCTCAATAATGCCCAACCAGTTTGGCATCAGCTTCCAGCCATATCTGGGGCTTCAGACAGCCAGCGCTGTGATTAATTTCCTCAATCTGTTCCTCGGAGCCTTCTTCATGGTGATGATAGCGGCAGCAGTGCTCATAGGGCTGATATACTCCATATTTCCATTATTCCTCTATGTGGGCATAGTTCTGAGAACCATCCCATGGACCAGGGCGGCAGGAGGCTCGTTCCTGGGCGTGTTTCTGGGGTTCTACATAATATTTCCGCTGCTGCTCTACTCCATGCTCGGAGCTTACAGTACATCATTCCCCTCAATTTGCCCCCAGGCCAACGACGTGAATACGATATCCTCGCTGAACAGCCTTGTTTCCGGCCAAACAACTCCCACATTTGACCCGACAGCTGTAGTCGGCACCTTCCTAAGCCTTATCCAGACCGAGCTGGCAAGTGCATGGACGATAAGCGGCCAGGGGATGTTGACTTATCTGGGCCAGTGCGGCATAGAGCCCTTCGCCTATGGCGGATTTGCGCTTGTAATATCATTCATAATAGGCTTTGATTTCATAGAGGCGGCGGGCAACATACTGGGCGCGCCAAGCCTGTCAGGAGAGGGCGTGCTGAAGAAGATCATCTGATACCATGGCGCCAACAAGACACAACAAGGGCATGCGGGGAACAATCGCCACTACTGTGGTGCTGTTAGCTGTCGCAGCACTCTGTGTGTTAGGGCTGTTCCCTGGCGTGCCAGCAGCACAAAGCCAGGTGCCAAACAACGCCAGGCTCGCCACTCTGCAATGGCTTCCTGTAGCCGGTGTTGGGGTATTGGCGGTGATCGCCGTGGCTGCATTGGTGTTCGTCCTATCCGGCCTGACAAACAGCCAGAACGCCAGGACATGGTCTCGCATGCAGGTCTACGAGGGGCTCCTGTCCATAGTGATGGTGCTAGTATTTGCCGCATTTTCCTTCATATTCACCTTCAGTCCGCAAAACGCTTTCCAGAGCATGGGCCTAGTTCCATCGGAGTGCACCGGCGCGACTACCATACAGACTCTCGGCACCTGCGACATGTCCGCATTCAACAAGGCGGCATTCCAGCTCGCCGATTATTCCTACCTGATATCGTTGGGAGTAAGCATAGTGCCTGACTTGCGCATTACCATATTGCCGATACAGGGACAGCAGTCGATAAAGATAGATTCTAGGATAAAGGCGCTCGTGCCCTGGTCTGGGCCCGCGCTTTTCGGCAGGGCGCTTTCCGCAATGCTATTCGTACTCATACTCAGCCAGGTCCAGCTGCTGCTTCTCTCCGCGTCAACCCTGTTCTTCACATTTTTCATGTCGCTTGGCCTGATTGCCAGGACATTCGGCTTCACAAGGGGCTTCGGCGGGTCGATGATAGCGCTGGGCCTAGGGCTCGGGATAATATATCCGCTGATGGTGAGCATAACATTCGGATTCATAGACACCAACTCATTCTTCCCGTCTATACAATGCCTTGCATCTGCAGCCCCGCAGCAGTGTTTCCTGAACATGTTCCAGAGCTTCCCCAGCATGTTCTGGGGGATAATATCGCCCTCGGTCTCTGCCACGACTAACACCCTTTCAGGGATATCCTCACTTGTGATGAGCATAGGATACTTTGTCGCCGGCCTCACCTTCATACCATTCCTGAATTTCGTGATAGTGGACACATTTATAGTTGACTTCTCAAAAGCAGTAGGAGAGAGGATGGATTTCATGTCCTTGCTCACAACTCTTGCATGAGTGATTGGATGGACAATAAAGTGAAGGGGTTTGCGGTTCTGTTCGCGATAGTGGCAATTGCGCTTACTGCGGTAGTAGGTGTTCTTCCATCCGCAGCTGCACAGACCAGCCAGCAGACAACTGTCCTTCCGGGATGCGCACTCCTTCCACCAAGCATCGCTCAGGAGATAAGCGCCTCTGAATCTTGGTACTGTCCTATTAACCAGCAGATATTCTCACAATGGGAAAGCACCCTGCCCCTCGCATTCGCTGCGGTTATAGTCTCGTTTATGGTGGCTGCCGCAATCCTAATGGCAGGCATAGCCCTCAAGAGCGACAAGATACGCAACTTCGGCACGGGCGAGCTTTATGAAGCCATAGCCACGGCGATGATAGTCGCGGGCTTTCTGTATATCTGCGCGGTACTGTTTGGATTAATACCTGCGGTGGCGGTCGGCGGCTCCAATCCGTACGCGGCCTCCTTCCATCTCATAGGCAGCACATTGGCAACCTCACAGCAGCTCTATACCTCGATATACAACCTATACTACTATTTCGACTACGTCCTTAGCATAAACTTCGGGATAAATCCCAACGTGCCTGGCCTTGGGGTGCAGAAATTCGGCATAGGCGAGGGCTCTGCAGAGGGCAAATTGGGCACGGTTGCCACTGCCGCATACACGATACCCATAACCGTATTCATACTTGACCCGGCCAGAACTATAGGCATATTCCTCGTTGACTCCATGCTCGCCCTCTCAGCAGAGTACTACGCCCTGCAGCTGTTTGCAAGCGCGGCCATACCCGCCTTCATAGTGCCAGGCATTGTGCTCAGGTCCATCTTCCCCACAAGGGCGCTCGGCGGCTTCCTGATAGCCTTGGGCATAGCGTTCTATCTCATCGCCCCAACGCTGTTTGCGCTTGCGTTCTACTTCACCGCGCCAACCCTGCAGGGCAACTTGCAGAACTCGATAAACCAGCTGAGCCAGTACTCTAGCGGAGCATCTATCCAGCCGCAGTCAATCAGCGCCTCCAGCCCGCTGGCCACAACCCTCAGCTCCATACCTACCTCAATGAGCGCGTTCTGGCTGCTTGCACTATTCTTCCCGGCGCTCATCATAGCAATAGTTTACGCTTTCACTACCCAGCTATCGAGGTTCTTGGGCGGGGCAAGCAGGACCGGCTCGAGGCTAAGAGGCTTCATCTGATCCAAAGAGGACAAAAGGCAGTATAAAAAACACATAAAAGGCTTAACGTTCAAGAATGAGTGCGGGCGAATACATGGACAAGAAACTTCTGGTATTCCTTGGGCTGCTCGGCCTCTCGTTCGTGCTGGTCATCATAGCATCGGTGATACCGCTCAGCGCACCGACAGACGTCCTCAAGCTCATACTGCTCGCCGTGGCTGTGGTCGCCAACGTTCTCGCTTTCTCGTCAAGATACTATCTCTACCTCATACTTCCGCTCTTCGAGCAGAGGAAGAGAGACATAGTGATAGCTGACCAGAGCCCGTACTGGCTATCGAGCACATCAGACTCCATCCTTCAGAAGGTGGGGGACGACTTCGTGGCAACTGTTTACATTAACATACCCCTCTACCGCTCTGCCACAGAAATGAGCGACGAGGACAAGCTAAACTTCGCTCAGCAGGTGAGCAGGATGGTGGGCATAAGCAAGGAGCCCACCAGGTTCTCCACCCAGCTGTACGTGATGAACAAGGACGCTTACATACAGAAGCTCAGGGACACCATAACCACGGTCGAGGAAGAGGAGGCCAAGCTCGTCACGGGCAACGCCCCCGCCAACGAGATAGAGAGGGTGAGAGGCAAGGCCGCAATGTGGAGGAAGATGCTTGACAACGTGGGCAGGGGAAGCTCGCTAGAGCTGTCGTCGTACGCCTCCCTCTCCGCAAAGGGAGGGAAGGAGTTCGAGGCGGTGAGTCTCGTGCAGCAGAAGGCAAGGGAGCTGATGTCCGGAATAGGCGCCACATTCGGCGTATCGCCCAACGTGGTCCTTGGCAACGAGCTGCTGAAGTTCGTGGAGCCTGAGTACCTGATTCCGTTCTCGACGATAAGCGAGCAGATAACTAAGAACATACAGGAGGAGGTGATCTGATGGACGAAGAAGGAGTGATGTATCTCGTGTTCGCGCTTCTGATGCCGCTGATAGGCTTCACCATACTGCCAAGCTTCGGCAAGGGCGGATTCGCGATAGTGGCTGCGGCGTTGCTCATACTTGACGTCATACTTGTCATGCTGATGAACTGGGCGGACTTTATCCTCTTTCCGCTTGTCACCAACCTGCTCGGCATAACGTTCCAGCCAGCAGCCGGCTACAAGATAGTCAAGGGGCAGGACTCCATACTCAAGGAGATAAACGGGCTTTACTACGCTACCGGCTTCGTCACAGGGAACCTCTTCGGATACTCTTTCAAGCAGGAGACCGCGCTGCAGGACGAGCAGGGCAAGATGATACAGGCTCCCGACACGTGGGAGAGGGGAGTTATGAGCATCGACTTCCCGTTCAAGTTCCACGTTATCGCGGCTGGGCTGGACTCGCAGAAGGTGAGGGATGAGTTCGAGGGCAAGAGGTCTTATCAGGAGTTCCAGCTTTCGAGGGCGCTGCAGGGCGGCGGCAACGAGGTCACTATAACCGACATACAGAGGAAGATAAACATATTCCAGACGAAGATAGACAGGCTGTCGCAGGGGGAGAGACCACTCGCATCGGTGATGTACTTCGAGACCACCGCGATAGGCGTCAGCGAGAAGGCCGCGCTCGACTCTTTGACTTCGCAGATAAAATCGTTACAGATATCCATGGGCTCGATGGACATAGACCTTGCAAGGGTGCAGGGAAGAGAGCTATACACGCTATTCAAGTTCAACTTCGGCCTCCCCACGAGCTTCGAGGAGATGGCTCTCTACTTCGACCAGCAGGGCTAGCCAGAATCAGATCAGGGATGGTGGCGGCAGAGCTACCTCCCTTCCGCTCTTGCGCAAATACTCATACCTGGCGTACATCTCGTTGTAAAGCCCTATCCACTCCTTGTCGCGGCCGAAGTATCTTGTGTGATCTGAAAGGAGAGTCGATGCATGCTCCCCTATCTCTGCAGCCACGTCTATCTTCAATGAGTACGCGTAGCGCTCAAGCCCCTCCTTGCTCAGTCGCCTTATGTCCTCGACAACCCGGTTCTCCATGAAGTTCTTGCCGACTATCCTCTCAAGCTCACCATTCTTCTTAAGCAGGTCGTTCCTCTCCCTTTCCTGAAGCCCCGAATGCGCTATCCATACCGCGTTCATCTCAAGGAACATCGAGATAGCATCAGTTACCTTCGAACCGGCATCAAGCTGGCGTATCTCCCTCCTTATCATGCTGTAATGCGAGTCCAGAACGCGAAGATACGAGTTCATCCTGTCAATCAGTCTTTGGCTCACTCTCGCGTTCTTGTCGAACGCCCTAAGTATCGGCTCCTCGCCCTCGAAGTCGGTCCCGAGGAAAGTCTTTATCGCCTCCTTCCTCTTGGCCTCATCGCCGTTGATCTTCTCAAACGCAGAGAGCAACATTGCTGCTGATCTGAGGAATTTCCTCGAGCCCTCTGCAGGTACTAAAGCACTGTCAATTCTGTCATCGTCCTTGCAGCTTTCCATTATCTCCCTGACGAGGTTGTCCACAGCGGTCTTTATCTTGGTGTCGTTGGCCCTCCCCTTCAGCCGCTCTATTGTCGCTGCCCCCATTATCCCCTTTGCCTCGTCTATCGGTATCTTGGAGGCGTTGAGCACAGTGAACAAGCCCCTAAATTCCTCTGAGGCAATGTTGTTTACTAACAAGATGTCATCCTTTATGTGGCCCATCGCACTGTTTACCTTTATGTTGAGCTCAGAAATGAAGGAGGGTACGTGCCCTCCTGTCTCCTCGTAAATGGAATTAAGCTCCAGCAGTATCTCAGAGGCGAACCTGTTCGAATGTTCAACTGCCTCAGAGCTTGACATCTTATACTCTAGATACTTGACCGATTTCTTGGCCTGGCTGTACGCGTTCTCGTCCGTTTTCTCGTAAACCTTGCCCAAGCCCTCCATACAGGTTTCAAGGTCGAGTATGCCCCTTACTGCCGTCTCCCTGCAGTGTTTGTGGAGCGCCTTCAGCACCTCTGTTGAGGTATTCCCCTTAGTTTGGTACATCGCATAAACCCCTATTCTAGCCGCAATCTTAGTTCCCTCTACGACGGCACTTCCCCTGTATAAAAAATGGGTTTCCTTATATATAAATGTTGCGATTTTCGACTGTAAGCTTTAAATACCAGCTCGAAGGGTTGGCTCCCTCGACAGGAATATCGGCCAATCGGTTGCACAAACTATTTATACCTGCAATCAGTAGTGTTATCGATAAGATGACCCTCCTGAAGCTTCAGCACATAATGAGCAACGAGATAGGGAAGAGGTCTTTCTTCTCCAGGCCGCCTGAGCCGCCTGCTGGTGTGCTGCTGAGCGACCCATTCGAGTCCATTTACGTTGGCACAACCAAGATATTCAAGGTGCCGTTCACCTGGTCCTACATGAACCTCACAAACCCCCACATCTCCGTGGTCGGAATAACCGGTTCGGGTAAGAGCTTCTTCGTCAAGACCCTGCTGATCAGGGCGAGCTACGTCTGGAACACCAACGCCGTCATCATAGACTGGGCAGGAGAGTACAAGGCATGGGTCAAGCAGACCGGCGGCATAGTGGTCTCGCTCGCTAAGGGCGACTACCTCAACATAATGGACCTATCCGGCATGAAGCCGCTCGACAGGTCAAAGCAGATTATGAACTCATTCGACATACTAACTGACATCGCGCTTTATCCTGAGCAGAAGCGAATAACTGAGGAGGCGCTGGAGCAGGCTTACCTCAACGCTGGCTTCATACCCTCCGAAAGAGCGCCTGAAGGCAAGGACGCGCCTACGCTCAAGGAGGTGATAAGTCTTCTGCAGGAGAAGCTGCAGGAGGGAACCTACGAGTACCCGGCGGAGCTGGAGAACGCGATCTACCGACTCAGGCAGTTTGCCAGGGAAGGCGAAGATTACTTCTCGAGGAAGAGCACACTTGACATCGGCAAGCTCGCCCAGTCTGGTCTGGTCTCTATCGACCTCTCATCCCTGCCTGACGAGAAGTTCAGGGCGCTCGCAGCTCTGTTCATACTACAGACACTCAAGGAAAAGATGAGGAGCGAGGGATTCACCGACATCAAGGGGCTCAAGGCGATAGTGGTTCTCGACGAGGCGTGGAAGGTCGCGAGCGACGAAAAGAGCGATGCCATCATGATAGTGAGGGAGGGAAGAAAGTACCAGTTCGGCCTTATAGTGGCATCGCAGAACCCGACCGACATAAACGAGGCGATATTCTCCAACGTGGGCACATCATTCATACTCAGGATAAAGTTCGAGAAGTTCATGAACTACCTGCAGGGCTCGCTCAACTTCTCCAACTTCATAAGGAGCGAGATAAGCAAGTTCGGGGTGGGCCAGGCCGCGGTTGAGATGGCATTCCAGACCGCGCTCAGGTTCCCCGAGACCTTCCTCCTTGAGAAGATACAGGGCGAGGAGCCGCTTTACGTATACACCCTAGACATGTCCGACGTGCTAACGCAGAGCGAGCTCTCGGCTAACGTGCTTCAGAGGGACTACCAGTTCGAGAAGGACGAGCTGAAGAACAAGTTCATAGAGTACAACCTGAGCAGCGACGGGATAGAGGAGATATTCAGCATGATGAACAGCCAGAGCAGGAACATGAAGATGCTTGACCTTGTGAAGGAGCTGAAGAAGAGCGGGATAAGCATAGCGAACACCGTAGCCTTCCTCAAGAGCCTAAGCATCGACGACCCGCTCATAACGAGGATAATCTCGAGTTCAGGTATAGATAATGCCCAAGTCTAGCACTTTCACCATACCCAGGCAGGACCTGAGGAGGATACTTGTCATCTACAGCGTCAGCGAGAAGAACATACAGGGGCTGTTCGCTTCCATGGAAAAGGCTCATAGGCACATAAACGTCATCTCCTTCGCCGCGCTACTCGAGAAGGCCAGCGTGGACAGGGACAAGAGCGCCAACATACTGAGGAGGCTAGGGATGGACGACATAGCGATAAGGACCATCTTCAACATGGTCGACGAGCAGAAGATAAGCGCGGAGACCGGAAGGGTATACAACGTTACGATTGATTTCAGCTGATTAGGATTGATTATATGCCGGGCAAGGAAGATAGATGCATAATCTGTGGGGAGCCGAGGCGCGGGCTCAGGGTGAAAGAGGACTATCAGATAAGGGCCATAAGGTGGTTCAAGAAGAACATACTGAGGAACGAGAAGGGCTACGGCTTGGTGGTATGCAAGGAGTGCTACCCCAAGTACAAGAAGGCCAAGGACTCCTACAACAAAAAGCAGGGAATCTACATAGGCATAGGTGTTCTGTTCGCATTCGCCCTAGGCGTCTTCTCTGGGGGCAACATCCTGCCCGCAATCCTCTACGGTGCCATAGTGATTCTGTTCATGTACGCGCTGTCACAGATAAGCTACATGCCGGACGTAATAACCGCCGCGCAACCCAAGAAAAACGAGCCAAAGAGGAGGGCGTGAGCGCCTTCGCCTAACGGGCGTTTTCCTCTCGTCTTGCGCCGATAAATGCCGACGCAAAGCTATTTATATAGCTTTTTCTTAATACAAGTAATCCCGCTTTTCGGGACAGGGTTGGTCATTTGCCTGATGAAGTAGTCAACGTAATCGAGCCTAAAACCGATGAGATAAAGCTCAAGGGCGCCCTATCGGGAAGCTACGAGCAGATACAGACAAGGCTCTCCTCGCTCCAGCTCTTCTCAACGGACATAACCAACGACGGCCTTACTATCCTCAGGGTGGAAAGCAGGGACATACAGAAGAGGCCCTTCCTTTTCGTGATAATAACGCTGGGAAGGGACGGCGTTTCCATCAAGTACACCATTGGCCTCGACTCCAGCCCCAAAATGAGGAGGCTTTACGTGCTCCAGTCGCTGGTGAGCATACTCGCGCTTGTAACAGATCTCTACCATGTGGAGGACACAGAGTTATACCAGCACCTTGATTCCTCAATAGACGAGGTGCTGGGCTCCGTCTCGCAGAGCTACTCCACTCTGTTCAACAACTACGACTCGCTGTTCAACGAGTTCAGGGAGCTGAAGAGGAGGAACATAGAGCTCACATCGTCGAACAAGAACCTGACCGTGCAGGCGACCCAGCTCAGCGACCAGAACCAGGAGCTGGCATCCAGGCTGAAGATACTCGAGACATACTCTGACGAGGCGCTGATGGTGATGGTGGAGGACTGGATAGAGTCGCACGACAACACGATAGACGTCAACGGCTTCGCCAACACGTACAAGATAGTTCCGACGAGGGTGGAGGAGATGCTTAACAAGATGGTCTCGCTGAATTACATAGAGCTGAAGGGATGATACGATGATATACACCGTCAGGGTCAACAAGCGGCTGCGTTACATAAAGGTCTACGCCATAAAGCAGAAGGTGGGCCACCACGACACCTTCATGACGAAGTTCTTCACCAAGATCTTCAACCCCGCCAAGAAGGAGGAGGGGGCGATGTCCACACAATAGTTTAAGTTGAGCTGAGCTGATGCCGATAAACCTCAAGAGTTTCAGCATCAAGGAGATTGCGATAATAGCCGCGATAGCGATAGTGCTGGCGGTAATCGGCATTGCGCTCTATACCACCTCGGTGCTCTCTGCATACAAAGCTCAGGCTGCGCTTTCCGCTAATGTTATACCTCCGTTCTCCACGGTTGGGGCACACATATCAAGCCAGAACCTTCTCACATACAACAATGGCGCTCAGCTGGCCCCATACGTGCTGGTTTCATACTCCGCCACAAACTCCACTTACGTGGTAGCTAACTCAACGCTCTTCAAGTCCCAGATTCCCTCAAGGATATACTTTCTGAATATAAGCGACGAATGCTTCAACTGCGGTAACACTACCTCAATCGAGCAGTCCATAGTCTCGGATCTTGTGCACTTCAGGGTGATAAACAGTTCCGTGTCCGTGTCGCAGATATCGATAAGCAACATCGGCACGATACAGCCTAACTCGATACTCATAGTGCTAAACGGTCTTATGCCCTCTTCAATGTTTACCAACATGAGCCGCAGCAAGGTCAGCACAATGCAGTACCTGCTCCAAAAGGGGACAAGCATACTATACACGGGGCAGGACTTCTCACACGTGCTTCTTCCAGGTTCAATAGTAGTACCCAACCCCAACCCCTTGCCTAGCTTCATGGCTACCAGCCCCGGGAACGCCACCCTCCGCACTCTGAATTATTTCCTGCCGTCACCCACTTTCGCATTCTCGAGTGGAACCAATCTTGGGGGAATAACTTACGTAAACGCCTACAACGGGTCTGTGGTCGCCTTCCCTAACACTCCTAACTCCTGGCAGAACAGCACATATGTCGGCTTCGACATATCTAAGGCCATACTGGGCCTATTCTGGCTTCAGAAATACGCCTCTGGCACCGGATTCCAGCAGCTGGCAGTCAAGGGAACTAACGTCACTTCGGGAGAGATGGGTGTAGCACTGACGGACATAAACTTCCCCTACTCATACCAGAACGTGGCAATGGCAAACTCGGGCGGGCTTAGGACTATAGTCTATGCCTACAGCGTAGTTGGCATGAAGCTGACAAATATCACTTACGTTCTGATATACAGCGCCCCTCACTTCACACTCAACGGCACTGTAGCCCTGCCCTCCAAAGTTACCCCCGTGCAACAGGTGCCGCTTACAATGACTATATTCAGCAATACGTCAAGTGGTGTGAACATACAGCCCCACCTCACTATCTACAATATTTACAACAAGACTGTGCTCACCGAGCCCCTTTCCGCTACAAGCATACACGGCAACTTCACGTTCCTCAAGTATCTCACACTTAACCTGCCTCCAGGACAGTATGTCGCTCTGCTGCAAAGCTTTTCAGGAATACAGTATGGCGGCGGATACTTCTCGGTTTACCCGATAGACATATCGCAGACCTATCGCAACTTCACTACACAGGCGTTCAATTTCTATCTCGTTTCAGGTGGCCAGCCCATCACCGGAATGCCCTACGACATATCGCTCAACGGGCTCTACAAGGCGAATGGTACGGTGCAGAACGGCACCATCTACTATAAGCTCCCCAGCGGCACCCCGGCCATATACGGCTCCCTCAATTTCAACGTGACTATGCCCTCACTTTCACAGAGCGTCTACTACGCATCATTCAACGCCCCTCCGATAATAACCATAAACAAGCAGTACGTTGAGCTGGGCATAGTCGGCATAATCGTGCTGCTCATGGTCGTGCTGGTGAAGGCGCCCAACAGGGACGAGTTCTACATAGACGTGCCCAGCCTGCCAAGGATGCAGAGGACCGAGATAAAGCTCAAGCCCAGGGAGCTGCTCGCGGTGTTCGACAAGCTCAACCTCTACTACCACTGGAAGTTCATGCCCCTCTCCAAGGCCGAGCTTAGGACGGGCATAGCGACCAACATAAGGTTCGGCAACATGCCCGTGAGCCTCACATACGGCAACGTGGAGATAGTGCTGGACCAGATGGCTGTCAAGGGCTATGTAGAGGGGGCCGACGAGCTGTACGCGCCCAAGGACTGGATAAAGCAGAGCGGGCACGACATAGACTACCTTGCCACCTTCAAGAAGATGAGGATTTACCTCGTCACACACGCATACGTGTTCACCGACATAGACTCGAGCAACCTCGCCGACATAGTGGCGACGCTGCACGGAGAGAGGAAGTACATAGCGATTCACTCGAAGACCAGCAAGTTCCAGAAGCTGCCCATCTACGCGAACTCGAAGACCTACCTCGTCTTCCTCAACTCATACGCGCTCGACGAGTTCAGGGACGGGATGAACAACTCGATGACAAAGGAGGCTGAGGAGCTGAAGATATACATATCGACGGGATACGTGAAGCTCATCGACGCGGACAACCCCGACGAGATGCTGGAATAAAATTTTGAGGACAAGCCGTAAAACTTTCTACTCTTCTTCTTTCTCTTCCGTGTCCTCTTCTTCCGATTGTACTGGTTGCAAGGCGGTAATCTCCGTGACCTCGTCCATCGGCTCGCCCTTGCCATTCATCTTGACATTGGGGTAGTGCTTCGAGACCAGGGCGGTGACCTTGTCCAGTATCTTCTTCTCGTCCTTGCCGGTGAGGCCGCTCAGGTCCATCGAGAGCTGCTTGGTGTACCTCATTATCATCTTGTACCTGTTGGTCTCGCTGTTGAGCGCCATCTTGCCGCTCACGTATCTCTGGACTCCCCTTGCCGCGTCCATAACCGCCAGCTTTATCTCCTCGATTATCTCCTCCTCCTGAGCCACCGACTCCTTGCCCACTCCCGAGTAGGGTATGTGCACGGAGGATATGTTGACCAGCACGCTGACCGGCTGTGTGTCCATATCTATCTTGTACCTCCTCCACTGTATGTCCTTGACCGCCACCGTTATTGCGCAACTTCCGCTGTCGAACAGAAGCGGCACGCGGTTTGCGAATCTAAGTATGCTGCCCTCGTATCCTGTTTCGGTCTTCCTTCCCGCCTGTCCGCCGAACGCCACAGCTGCCTCCACTATGAACGGGATTCCACCCCTGAAAACCTTTGCCTTCCTCTCTATCACTACCATGAATTCCGGGTTGAGTATGTTCCTCACGGCGACCTTTACCTGCTCCTCCCCTATCGGCATTATCGATATCGCATCCGGAGCTATCCACTTCACCTGCTTGAACGCCTTTATCATCTTGTCCGCGTCGTCCCAGCTCATCTTCTTCGGGTCCTTCTCGAAGTCCACGTCCTTTGCGAACTCCTTCAGCTCCGCCACCTTATTCGGGGTGACGCGGGAGAAGAACTCAACCATGAATGATGATATCTTCCTGCTCTCGCTCGTATGCGCGAAGTCGAGGAGGTCGTTTATCGCAAGGCCGAGCGGGTGCGGCTTGGCAGGCTTCGGCCTCTCTGGCACAGTCTCAACTGCCCTAACGAACGTGCTTTCCTTACCTTCAGGGTCTATGAACTTGAGCTGCATGTGCGGGTTCGACAACGCTGTCCTCCTTAGGTACTCGAACACCCCGTGGTCGCTGTTCTCGTACTTCACATCAGCAAACTCGCCGTAGACTCGCAGACCCTGGAATTTCTCCTCGATGTCGACAAGGTTGTTGACCACCGGCTTGTTCTTCACGGTGTCGATAGAAATCTCGCATGAGTAAGCCTTCCCGGTGCCGGTGCACGAGCTCGCCTTGATCGGCTTGCCCGTAGTCATCTGGGAGAACATTGTGCATCCCGCAGCACCGATTCCCTGCTGCCCCCTCTGCTGCATGTACCTGTTGAACTTGGTTCCCGCGAGCACGGTAGCCAACGCCTTGCCTATGTAGGTCTTCGGTATGCCCGGGCCGTTGTCCGCCACCATTATGGAGTATTTCTCCTCGCCTATGTTCTTCAGCTCAACGGTTATGTCCGGCAGTATGCCGGCCTCCTCGCAGGCGTCCAGGCTGTTGGTCACGTACTCGTGCACCAGCGTGACGAGCGACCTTATCTTGCCCGAGTAGCCAAGCATCTGCCTGTTCTTCTTGAAGAACTCCGACACGGAGTGCTCCTTGAACTCCTTGAATATCTCCTCTGCTCTCTTTACCTCCATCTAATCGTCCTCCTTGTGCCTAGAATCCCGGCATGGCCCTCTGCGCCTTGTTCTTCCTGTGCGCTGCCTCCATGCGCATGTAGGCCAGCTTGTGGGTGCCCCCGTCTATCAGGGTATCCATAGCAGCCTCGGCCTCAGTTATCTCGTCAATCGTGCCTATGAAGCTTACAGTGTCGCCGTAAACGCTTATCCTTGCACCGGTAACCTCTTCAATGTATCGCTTTGTCCTCCCGTTCTCCCCTATGATCCTGGCCTTTACCTGCATCACCCTCTTGCTGCTTCCGAACAGGTGGCCTATGTCCTTCGTCGTGAAATAGTAGTCGTTCTCAACCAGCTTGGCCGCCACGTCGACATCGAAGCCCCTTCCGAAGGCCGCCAGGACCCCCTTCGCCGAGAACTCGGCATAGGGCTCCCCCTCCAGCTCTATGGTTCCCTCCGTCACCATAATTATCTTGCAACCGCCGCAGAGCTTTGATATCTTCTTGATGGCCGCGGGCTCTCCCTTGAGCTTCCTCGCCCTCTCCACCGGTATAAGTATGCTATCCATCCCTCTCACTTTCACTACTCTATGCCCTGAACCTATTTTAAGCCTTGCTGTTATACGAGAGTAATCTCTTATAAGTTTGCAGCATTGCACTGTTCCGCTAATTCCTTAAAGCCGAAAGCTTTAAATATCTGAGCTATCACAATAACAATCGTGATTCATTCATGATTCTTGCATAGAAGTTTCATGACTGACTCTGATGTGTGTTTGGATGCGCACTAAAAAGGAATTGGAGAACGAGCTTAGGACCATGAGGGGGCAGATAGCTGGCCTCAAGACCGAGAGCTCGACCATAAGCACCGTCATAGCCGAGAAGGCGAAGGCGGAGGACACCACGTCCAACATACTGATGCTTTACAAGATAATGCTGGAGAACAACAAGCAGACCCAGATGATGCTCAAGCAGCTCTCCAACAACGTCGAGGCCCTCGCCACGGAGATAGGCGGAGGGATTGAGGATGAGGCTTACCAGAACGACGCCCTTCAGGGAATGCCGGAGAGGCGTGAGCTCCCGATATCGGGGCTCGACGCGAGGATAATCCAGTTCATACAGGTGAGCGGGAAGATGGTCTGCGCGGATGACATAAAGTCTAACATGAATTACAAGGGAAGGAATGCGGCCTCGTCCAGGCTGAACAAGCTCTACAAGCAGGGAGTGCTCGAGAGATACCAGCTGGGCCACAAGGTCTATTACAAATATGATGCTGGCAAGGCGACCAACCTGCTAATTGTTTCACCCCCACAGTAACAGGGAGGCCGCGTCGAGACCCGCGGCCTCCACCCTAATTTCCGGGACAACGGCGGGGCCTGCCAGGCTTATGATTCCCAGCGTAGGCTTAGCTACTTTTATATACCTTAGCCGCTTATTGTATCTGATTTAATGGAGGGCGAAAGCAGCGCTGCGGAGCTGAGGGAGCTTATCTCCTCGCTACCCTACTCTTACAAGGTAACCGATTACTCCACGGAGATAAAGTCCGCATACGAGAAGTACGAGGGCAAGAGCGTCTCGGTCGCGGGCAGGCTGGTGGGTTTCAGGAAGTCGGGCAAGCTGATTTTCGCAGACCTCCAGGACAGCAAGGGCAAGATACAGATATTCATCGAGTTCTCGGCGGTGGGCGAGCATGTGTTTGAGCAGGCCAAGAGGCTCAACGCGGGAGACATCATAGGCGCATCCGGCACCATAATGAAGACCAACAACGGGGAGATAAGCGTGAAGGCGGCGGAGTACTCCATGCTCGCCAAGGCGATACGCATGCTTCCGGACAAGTGGCACGGCATACAGGACGTCGAGACCAGGTACAGGAAGAGGCACCTCGACCTGATAATGAACCCGGACATAAAGGAGGTGTTCGTCAAGCGTTCCAAGACGATTAGGCTAATACAGGCATTTCTCGACAAGAAGGGGTTCACCGAGTTCGAGACCCCGGTAATCCAGCCCCTCTACGGCGGCGCGGACGCGGAGCCGTTCAGGACTCAGGTCAACACGCTGAACGAGAGCCACTACCTGCGAATATCTGACGAGCTGTACCTCAAGAGGCTGATAATAGGCGGCTTCGACAGGGTCTACGAGATATGCAGGGACTTCAGGAACGAGGACATCGACTCAACGCACAGCCCCGAGTTCACCATGATAGAGTGGTACCAGGCATACGCGGACTACAAGGATATGATGAGGCTCACGGAGGGCATGATAAACTCGGTGGCGATGAAGATACTGGGCACCGACCAGATAACCTACCTCGGCAAGCCAATCAGCCTGAAGAAGCCGTTCAACAGGATAAGCTTCATAGACTCCATCAACGAGAAGGCGGGGACGAACGTGCTCAAGCTCAGCGACGAGCAGCTCTTTGCAGTGGCAGAGGGCAAGGGGATCAGGTTCGAGAAGGGAAAGAGGAACAGGGCGCACGCATACGGAAAGCTTTTCGACGTCCTTGTCCAGCCCGAGCTGGTCCAGCCCACTTTCGTGATAGACTTCCCGAGGGAGACCTCGCCGCTCACCAGGCCGAAGAGGGGCAAGCCCAAGCTGGTTGAGAGGTTCGAGCTGTTCGTATCCGGGCTCGAGATCGCGAACTCCTACTCCGAGCTTAACAATCCGATAATACAGAGGGAGAACTTCGAGGCCGAGATGAGGAAGGCGGAGCAGGGCGACAAGGAGGCCGAGCCGCTCGACATGGACTTCATCGAGGCGATGGAGCAGGGCATGCCGCCCACGGGCGGGGTGGGGCTGGGCATAGACAGATTGGTTATGCTCCTGACTGACAAGGCATCGATCAAGGAGGTCATACTCTTCCCCATGGAGAAACGTCTACTTCCTCTCGATCTCAAACTTGCCAAGGATCAAAGAGAACTAGCGGTCTAGGAACTCTTTTGGCTTAACCATCCTTATCCTGCCGAATCTTCGCAGCGTCAATATGTGCTTGTCCCCCGATACCACATAATCCGCGTTTGCCACTAAGGCGCATTCCAATATCATGTTATCAGAAGGGTCGTCTTTTATGGCAGTCACCTTGACCGATGCCTTCACCATGGTCGCTATCTCCGATATCAGGGCCTTGAACCTTGCCTTCTGCTCATAGGTAAAGTTGAATCTGGGATAATCCAGTACACGTGAGAGTTCCTCGAACTGCTCATAGGATATGAACAGCTCTATTTCGCCCTCTACTACCCTTCTCAGTATCTCGTGAGGAGCGCCATTCCATCCGAGCGCCGAAATCAATATATTTGTATCAAGGACTACTTTTCTCTTGCCCATCTAACAGCCCCATCTGTATCGCTCAGATTTACCTTTTGGCTCTTTAAGTGGGCTCTTAGCTCCTTAGAAAGCGACTCAAACTCTATCTTAACCGAGGGTATGTTTACCTTTTTGAACAGCACCCCTCCCTTAACCGCGATGGCCACAAACCTGTCGGTGTTCACAAAGCCCTCCCGCCTTCTTATCTTTTGGGGCACTACCAGTTGACCCTTCCCAGACATCTTGACTAACTCCTCCTCCATATCCATCAATATTGGTTCAACTGTTGAACTATTTAACTGTTCTCTTTTCAGTCAATAAGCCCTTCAGCTTCCTGAAGTCTTCCTCGATTAGCGGCACGTGCTTCTTGAGGCGGACAGCGGCGGCAGGATGTATTGTAGAGAAGTAGGTTATGCCATCTTTCTTCGTTATTCTTCCGTGGTTCTCCATTATGTTGTCCATATCGACCAGAATCCTCCCCGACAGGGAGCCCAGGGTCACCACAACTTCGGGTTTCACTATCTCTATCTGACGCATCAGGAACTCCCTGCACGCAGTAACCTCATCGTCAGTGGGCATTCGGTTCTCAGGAGGGAAGAACTGCACCGCGCTTGTTATGTAAATGTTCTCCCTGCTAGTACCAGCGATCTTGAACAGGTGGTCCAGAAGCCTGCCGCTTATTCCTATGAACGGCCTTCTCTGTATGTCCTCGTTCCTTCCTGGCGCCTGGCCCACTACCATCAGCTTTGCGTCAAGCGGTCCGTGGCCTGGGACAAGGTTCCTGCTCAGGTCCCATCCCTTGCTCTTTCCAGGCAGGGCGGCATACTCCATGTTGAGCTTGTCCATGCTCTCCATCTTATTCACATACGCATCAGCATCACTGAGCGCCGCGCGTATGTTGTCAAACGGTATCGCCTTCATGGCCTTCTCCATCTCCATCCATGCTGAGGCCTGTATCTCCTTCTTCTGAATCGTGGGCTTGATTGGGCGAGGCAGCCTTGCTAGAAAGAAGGCAACGCTCTTCTCCACCTTAATCCTGTTCCTCGTGAAGAGATACTTTGTCTCCTGCTTGAAGTAGGGGATGAGCCTGACCCTTATGCCGCTCTCCTCTCGCGTCTCCCTCACCGCTGCGTCAGCCATGTTCTCCCCCTTCTCCACATGGCCCTTGGGGAATCCCCAGTAACCGCCGCGTCCCCTTGACTTGAGCATAAGGTACACGCGCTTGCCCTCCTTGTAAGTGTAAACGATTGCACCGCCGCTATATTCGAACTTCATCTTATCATCTCATCTGTGCGCAGCCGCTGCAACAAGCTCTGCCGCGCAGTTCATCGGGCTGCCTCTGGTGCCCGATGCGAACAGGTTGTATACCGCCGACTGCACCTGCTCAACGGCGCCGGAGTCTCCCGACCCGCAGCTCTGCGCCGCCGTGCTATTGTATAACGTTATGAACTCGTAATTTACAAATGTGTACCCTCCCGAGATGTTGTAGGGCAGGGCGTAGTAGCTGACCGTGGCCGTGTTGTTTCCCTCAGCAACCAGTGCGCTTTTGACCGTTATCCCGTTCCTCAGCAGCAGGGCGCTCGAGCTCAGTGTCGAGTTATACGTGCCCACTATGCTTCCGGAGACCGCCCTGTTGGAAACCGATGCCAGCACATAGGTGTTGTACACTGTTGAGTTGCCGTTGGGAGGGCCAAGCGCGAACACCGTTCCGTTGTTGTTTGCCCCAAGAAGCCTTACGCTCTGCATCGAGGCGTTAAGGCTGGAAAAGACGCCTGCATAGAGCAGAGACTGTGTTGGCGCTGCGGTTACGGTTAACTGGATTGGGGATGAGATGGCGCTATGGTAATCCACCGAGACAGAGAACGCCACTATCCCGATTAACAGGGCGAGAATCAAGCCCGGGATGAAGTACCCTTCGTGTCTCACAACATGTTTAGCCTTTGCTACCTTCTTCTCCCGCTTCCCCAGCGATAGACCAAACCTTCCGGCCAAGAGCAGCATGATTACTATCGCAGCGTAGAATAGCAGCTGCCCCGCGAAGAGGTGGAACGCGCCTATGGCGCTGCCCAGCCCGTAGTATAGCCAGACCAGCGACAGGGAGAGCATCCTTAGCACGTTAAGCAGCAGCAGGAGCAGCACTCCGCACGCAACAAATGCGTATTTGCGCAGATTCTTGCCCTCGTAAAGGTACGCAACCGGGACAAGGAACATCAGCATAGCCACAAAGAAGCCCAGCGATACGCATGTGGTCGATATCGATATGCTGGTAGTGGAAGGGGCAGTTATCATCAGTCCGCTCTGCGCGACGTGGGTTCCCAATGCGCTGAGTATGCCGTATATCAGGTTGGAGTTAAGCAGCGCGAAGCCCTGGTTGAGGCCGAGCAAAGGTAGCAGTATCAGGGGAGAGGCAAAGAGGGTGTACAGTATCGGATACCTCAGCCTCTTCACTCCGTCCACGCCGAACACCGCCAACACGATTGCGGCAAGAAGCAGCGGGAAGAGAAGCGCGTCTATCCTGTATGTAATGAAAAGGTAGGATAGGCTGACCCGCGCATACGACAGCGCAAGGAAGTAAATCACCAGCACGGCGAGCGCGTAGGCGATGTTCTTCCAGTTCCTGTTCAGCTCAAGCTTCTCCTTGAGCCCGAAGGCGAGGAAGACGAAGGACATGAGCATAACGACTATCACGTAGGTGCTCGGATCCGTATCAAGTATGCTAGGGTTGGTTATCCAGATTGAGTTGAACGCGCCTACAAGGAAGGCGACCATGACGATGGCCATCCCCAATGTCTTGGCTCCCTTGTAGTTCATGTGTATACCAGAATAAAAGTCCTCAGTCGATATGGTCGTCATCACGTGT
>DATLRT010000038.1:0-10176 GCA_035534575.1 Candidatus Acidiferrales bacterium | reverse complement strand
AGAGGGAGTTGAACCCCCCTTTACCGCTCTGCAGGCGGTCGCATGGCCGATCTGCCATCCTGGCCTAACAGGGATTTGTGACCCGCAATATTTATATTTATCCACTCTTTATTATGTTGGGGTAACAATCATGCTCAACCTAAAGAATATACCGTCCGAACTGGTCACACAGACCGAAACCTTCGACATCAAGACGCCTATAACCCAGATAATACCCGTCCTGAAGAAGTACCCTTCCGTGCTCATCAACAAGGGCAAGGAGTACTATGGCGTCGTGGATGCAAGGACGATATACAGGGCAAGGCCGAGCCTTACCATGTCAAAGGGACAGAGCGCGGAGAAGTTCGCGGTCGTGGCTCCCAGGATAACGAACAGCACATCGCTCGACGACCTTGTGTATTACTTCTATAGGACGGGCGTAAAGGCCCTTCCATTCATGGTCGCGGGCAAGGTTACCGGCGTCCTGGAGAGGAACACGATGCTCAAGATACTGCTCTCTACCGAATCGCTCAAGGAGATACGCATAGGCGAGGCTATGACCACTCCCGTGCTCGGGATAGCGCCAAACTCCTCTCTCGCGCAGGCCAAGGCCGCGATGAGGGACCACAAGGTTAACAGGCTCGTGGTGGTTGAGGGAAAGCACCTCAGGGGAATAATCACCAATCACGATATCATACACAAGTACATGAAGTCCGGCCAGAGGCTTCCGGAGATGAAGACCATGGTCTACAGCCCAGCCAACGTGCCCGTAAGCAGCATAATGGAGGCCGAGCCGCTACACATAGACGAGAGCAAGAGCCTTGTCGAGGGAGTGCGCATTCTGATAGAGAACAAGGTCTCATCCGTCATTGTGGTAAAGAGGAACACTCCGGTTGGCATACTGACCGTGACTGACGTTCTGGAGAGCGTGATGGCCAGGACAAAGATAAAGGACAGGAGGGTATTCCTGTCGGGTCTGGACCAGCACACCTACGAGTACGAGGACCAGGTGAGGGAGACTCTCGCCGAGTTCATAGACTCCATGGAGAAGATGAACAGGGTCAAGGTTGATTACATAACGATGAGGGTCAAGGGCATAAAGGGAGAGAGGGAGTACGAGCTTTATGTGAGACTCTCTCTGGGCAGGCAGGGCATCATCACCATATCCACCACCAAGTTCCTCTTCACCGACGCGTTCAAGGACCTGATGAAGAAGCTCAAGGAGCAGGTGAGGAAGGAAAAGGAGAAGGCCCTCACGGTAAGGAAAGTAACCAAGCAATCAGAGATGGAGGAATGATTCCAACAACGCTATCGAGGTCCAAGAGAGGGCAGTCAAGCATAGAGCTTCTCATAACCCTATCGTTCGGCCTTATAGTACTGCTGCCCATCGTCATACTCGCCTTCATACAGATATCGACCTCGACCTCGACGCTGGCTACCACAGAGGCCCAGGCGGCTGCCACCAAGTTGGCTAGCATAACCGTGTCTGTGGGCTCGCAGGGCTTCCCGGCAAAGCAGCTGGTGCTGATACAGATACCGCCCAACATAAACAACATCCTTGTGGGCACATCGAGCAACGGGGTGGGCCACCAGATAATATTCATAGTGAACACCAACGCAGGGCCGAGCTACGTGACCGCATACACACCGGTCAACGTGAGCGGGTACATAGAGCAGCTGGCGCAGACCGGAACCTACCTTATCAACGTGAGCGCGCAGAACAGGTGCCCGTCCAACGGCGCGGTGCCGTGCGTATACATAAAAGCAGTTTAATCCCTTCTTCTTCAGTTCTCACTCCGCAACCCTGAACCTTGGGTTCTCAGTGTCCAGGTGCAGCGAATAGACATTCCTGTAGGCCTCCTTGCCCCTCACCAGCCCGTATAGGATGTAGGACCTCTTCGGCTTCAGCTTGAACCTCGCAAAGAACTCGTTGACCACAATCTTGTTGCTCACGTAGATGTCCGAGCCGTTGCCCATGGGCTCTATCTTCGTTATGAAGGAGTCCCTCCTCTCTGCGAACTTGGTCATGTTGCTGATCAGCTTGTCCACCTTCTTCGCCTCTCCCCTCGCCTGTATAACCGCCTCGAAGTAGCCCGAGCTCCTCCTGTAGCAGTTCATGCAGGTCTTGTGCTCCACCTTTATCGGTATGTCGCAGTTGAACCTAGCCATGTCGCCATCAACATCGTAGATCAGCTCGCAGTGCGCCACCTTGCCGTCGAACTCGCGCACCTTGATGTTGCAGTTCTTTATGTGCAGGTAGATATTGAGCGCCCTGCTCAGTGATTTGTTGGTCTGGTCTGAGTAGTCGTTGCCAAGAGCCACACGGTTGCAGAACCTGCAGGTGTATATTATACCCCTGTTAGGCGTCCTTGTCTTCAGCTTGTCAAGTACGCATGACTCGCAGAAGTTGCCTATGAATCGTAGCTCTTCACTTGTTTTGTTGCATGTGGGGCAGTGCAGTATCACCATACCCTCACCTCTGAAAATTAATCGTATCTCTTGCTGAGTATCGCGCTGTAGGCCGGCCTCGTTATCAGTATTCCCAGAAGCGCGCCTATTATGGTGGACTCCGAGAATCCTATCACGCTTGTGAGCGACGTTGAGAAGAACAGCGGCATCATCGCTATTATCAGCAGAGCTGCGTCCATCCATATTATGTAGAAAGCGTTGCCGAGCACGCTCTTCGATGAGGTCTCGCCTCCCTTCCTCACCAGCAGCTCGTCAGTTATGATTATCTGTGCGTCCACTCCCGTTCCCACCACTGCTATCATTCCCGCCACCGCGGCGAGGTCTATCGTTCCTATCAGCCCGATCGCGGAGATTATTATGAACAGCTCCATCAGCGTGGTGAGCAGTATCGGCACTATCAGGAACGGCTTCCTGTACCTTATGACTATGAAGGCGGATACGAATATTATCGCTATTATCCCTGTGAGTCCACTAATGTAGAGGGTGCGCTTGCCCAGTGTTGCTGACACCGTCGTGGGTGCGCCTGCTATTATCGAGACCGGCAATGCACCGCCGCTCAGTACGCTGGCAATCGTCTTTGACTGGTTGAGCGCGTAGTTGTACCTGTTGCCCTTCTGGACCGTAAGCGGGGCAGCGCCGCTTATCTGGTAGTTCTGGCTGACGTTCCCGTTGGTTATCGCTGGGCTGAGCGTCGGGGAGGAGAGCAGTCCGACTATCGGCCATGTCTCAAGTATGCTCTGGTTGAAGCTGAGCTGTATGTAGGTCGGCGTCATGTCCGCCACGCTCTCAGTCTTAACAGTGTAATTGTTCTGCTGCATGAAGTCAAGCAGCGACTGCGGCAGGTTCGCGCTCGCTATTATATTCTTGTAGTTCTTCTTGTTGGCAAGCAGGAAGGAGTCCGCGTTGCTTATGCTCTGCGATGTGTTGTCTACCGACACCACCACTATGCTTTGGTTGCCTAATGTGAGTGCGTCCTGCATCGCGGTGAGAGCTGCAGACTTGCTGATACCTTGGCCTCCCAGGTTGGAGGAGTTGATGAATATCGCCGTCTGCTGCGGCCTGTCGAGGAACATGTACAGCGGCTTGTTTGCAGCACCGAGAACCGCGCCCGCGAAGTGCTTGGATGCGCTCTGGCTTATGAAGAACGTGACTATCCAGTCGTAGGTCTGGTTGTTGAGCTGCGGAGTCTCGGTTCCTATGCTGCCCTTCACTATGTCCGAGCCGGTTATTGCGTCCCTACCATTGACAATGCCATCGAACCTTCCTTGGCTGGCAAGTATGCTAATCGTCTGGTTTATCTCCGTACTGGTCGCAGCGGGGACCTGCACGATGACGTGCGAGTCTCCGATTCCCTCAACTATCGTCTGCTTGAGGCCGAATGTCGATGTCCTCTGCTCCAACGCCTGCGTCAGCGCAGTCATCGCCGTGACGTTGACCGGATGCGCTAGCGTGACCGGTATCTGTGTTCCTCCCACGAACTCTATTCCGAAGTGTATGCCGAAGTGCAGGTCAAGCCCTGCCAGGACTATCGCTACCAGTATAAGTGTGAGTATCCTCCTGTCCTTTACATAACTTGCCAAGCTGGTCATCTGTTCCGCGCCTCCTTTTTGTGCTTGTACCACAGTACCATCGGCACGTTGCCCAGCCACGTGGTCGCCAAATCTGCTATGAGTCCCACAAGCACAACTCCGGATATCTCGAAGTATGTGGGTATGTAGGCCAGCCATGCCATTATGAACAGTATCGCGAACGCTATTATCGCCGTGATCGTCATAGTCACTCCAGTCTTCATGGCCTCGAACGCCCTCTCCGTAGAGCTTCCCTCGCTCCTCTTGAGTACCCTTATGGATGCGAGCATGTCGGTGTCAATCGCATAGCCGATAATCATCAGCAGGCCTCCCACAGATGCCACTCCCAGCGGTATGCCGAAAGCTCCCATCGCGCCCAGCGCGACTATTATGTCGTTGGCAGCTCCGAACACCACCGCAAAGGCGGGTATCGGGGTTCTGAAAACAGCGAATACCGCTATGGCCACCAGCACGAACGCAGCTATTATTATCGTCTGCATCTGGCTGAGGAAGAACGCGCCGAGCGTAGGTGTTATGGGGTTGTAAGAATATGAGTTGGTCGGCACCACTGACTTTATCGCGCCCACCACGTAGTTCTCGTAGTTGGCTAGAGCGCTGCCGTAGGCGCTGTTCGCAGTGTTGAGCATGGCGGTGGCGTTGGTCGAGTTGTACACAACTGTGCCGTTGAGGAAGGGCTTGAGCATGATTAGCTGCCCCGCAAGCGTTGAGTTCATTCCCGCTATCGCCTTCTGCTGCCCCGCCGTGGCCTTTGCTATGTTGGCCTTCAGCGTTGAGTTGTTAGGATCCCCGGAGAGCCTGCTCTGGTTCGCCGTCAGGTTGAGCGTGTCGCTGCTGTAGTTCGCATCGTAGGAGTAGATGCTCTGTACCACGCTCTCCGATTTGGATACGCTCGTGTTTATCGCTATCGTTATGCCAACGAGGCTGCCCGACTTGGATACGCTGGCCTGCGCTCCTGGCACCTTGGCGTTTATCATTGATGTTATCTGCTGGACCGAGAGCGTGGAATTCGTCTGCAGCTGGACGCTTATGCCCCCCTTGAGTGAGGAGTCGGACTGTATCTTGGGTATGAAATACAGGCTTATCAGTAAGAGTGCTATCGGTATTATCATTAGCGCCTTGTAGTTCTTGCTCTCGTATATGTTCCTTAGCATCAAAACCAGTCTGTCCCTTTTATAGCATCAATAATATGTGTAATAAAAAAATGAAGGAAAGAAGTACTTACGAGTACTTCTTCACCAGCTTCAAGTGCAGCGAGGCTGTGAACCCGAATATTATCAGGAACAGCGCTGCAAGCACTACTGCAAGTCCTATGAACGAGGTGAAGCCTATCACTCCCGGAACCAGAACGGTCAATACAACTCCTATTACAAGTAGGTAGATTCCCCAGAAGAAAGTTTTGAAGACCTCCCATGCCCCATGCTTCTCCTGATATACTGCCATCGACTGCTTTTTTTGCGGCATCTTAGCACCGATATAGTATGTCCTTGAAGCTTTAAATAGCTATTTCTTGCCCTTGAAGAGCTTGTTGTAGATATCTATCTCCTCGTGGAAGTCAGGGACCATCTTTAGCTTGGCGAGCTCTGTGTCCATCCATATGTGAGCCACATGCTCCTTGCTCAGCCTCACCTCATCCGAAGCGGACTTGCAGATGAAGACCACCATCGTTATCTTCTGGCCGTCGTCCCTCGTGAAGTGGTGCACCTTTAGCGGGTTGAGCACCTGCACATCCAGCCCCGTCTCCTCGGCCACCTCCCTCTTCAGCCCATCGAACGGGCTCTCTCCCGTCTCCAGCCGTCCGCCCGGTATCTCCCACACCCCTGGCTTGTGCGGATTGTCCTCCCCCCTCTTGATCAGCAGCACCTCGCCCTTCTGGTTAATTATGAAAGCCTTTGCGGCCACCCTGAAACTGTCCATGGATGATTATCTCCCGCAGGTGTTATTAGCATTTGCCTAGATAACTCTATTGTAATTGCAATGACGAGAAGGCTTGCGAAGCGCAAGAGGCCGGACAGGGACATCCATCTCCTAAAGGGGCAGAACAAGGTAGACTCCGGCATATTCGACGACAAGACTATGATCCTCCTTAGCAAATTCTACAACAAGGGGATAATCGAGCAGCTTCTCTTCCCAGTGGCAAGGGGCAAGGAGGCGGACGTCTACATCGCGAGCGCAGGCGCTTCAGAGGATGTAAAGGGCAAGACATACGTCATAGTCAAGTTTTTCAGGATTGAGACATCCTCCTTCTTCAAGATGGAGGACTACATCGTGGGCGATCCGAGGTTCAAGAAGATAGGGAGGACTAAGATAGCCATAGTGAAGACGTGGTGCAAGAAGGAGTTCGGAAACCTCTCGCTGGCAAGGCATGCGGGAGCCAACGCGCCCAAGCCCTATATGTTCAATGGCAGCATACTGGCCATGGAGTTCATAGGCGCAGAGGACGGCACAGTCTCACCGCAGCTAAAGGATATGGCTGTTGAGAGCCCGGAGATATTCCTTGACAACATACTGCAGCAGGTGCGCCTGCTGTACAAGAGCAACCTCGTGCACGCGGACCTCAGCGAGTTCAACATCCTGGTGAAAGACAATCAGCCGTACATAATAGACTTCGGCCAGGCGGTGAGCATAAAGCACCCCAACGCCATGGAGTTTTTGGAGAGGGACATCCGGGTGGTGCTCAACTACTTCGGGAAGAAGTACGAGATAAAGAGGGACGCAAAGGAGGTCCTTGAGCAGATAATCAAGTGAGCTACCTAATACCGCTATGGGATGATTATGGCAAACAAACAACGCCGTGACGATGCAACCATCCTCTTCGACATGCTTGAGGTGTGCAGGATTGCGTCTACCATCTCAACCCTTGCAACTAATTCGAATCTCTCCACCACCGAAGCCAGGCGTAGGATTGAGCTGATGAAGGCCAACAGCCTGATACGCGAGATACCCGTCTCGGAATCTGGAGCCAGGAAAAGTTCGATAGGCAGAGATTACGGAACCAAGTTTGCCATTACTGAAAAAGGGATTGAGCTGCTTAGGGAGTACAACCATCTTGCTGATATGCTCAGGCACATCAGCCAATGACTGCCTCCGTCTTCGCCATCGTTCTCTTCAGCACGGTTGACAGCGTCGCCTTCTTGTAAAGCACATCAAGCTTCTTGTAGTCCGTGGATGTTGAGGGGTTCCTCGCGTTTATCGAGCAGACGTCCTTGTACTTCCTTATCGATATCTCGTAGGTTCCCATCTCCTGGGCCTCGTTTATTATCTCCTGCTTGTCGAACCCTATCAGCGGCCTGAATATGAACAGGTCTGTGTCGTGCTCCGATGCAGCGAGGTTGGTCACCGTCTGCGACGCCACCTGCCCAAGACTCTCGCCAGTGACTATGCAGTTCGCGCCCTCCATCTCAGCGACCTTCTCCGCCAGCTTATATGCAAATCTCTTGAAAAGTATCAGCTCGTGCCTGCCAGGGATCTTCATCACTGCGGACTGGAACATGTAGGATGGCGCGTAGTATATCTTGGGCTTCGGGCTGTACTGGCCTAGCACCTCTACCAGCTCCTTCATCTTCGACTCCTTCGCCTCCTTGTTGTTGGGGAACGCGTGCAGGTGCAGGTAGACTAGCTCAAGTCCCCTCTTCATCGCGTAATATGATGCGAGCGGCGAGTCTATCCCCCCTGAAAGAAGCACCACCGCCTTGCCGGAGCAGCCGACAGGCAGCCCCTTCTGCCCGATGACTTTCTTCGTGTACATCAGCGTGCACTCGCTTGTCACGTTTATGAACAGGCTGTCAGCAGCATCCTTGTCTATCTTGAAGCCGAGCTTCTTGCTCCCCTTGATGAACGCGCTAACTATGTCGCGCGAGTTGAACTTGGTGCCCTTGAACGCCCTGTGGGCCACTATCCTCACCGTCTTCCTCTTGGCCACCAGCTTGTTGGCGGTCTTCATTATCGCGCTCAGGCTGTTCTCCGTCTTCGCCACCGGAGCGAACCAGCTTATGCCGAACACCTTGCCCAGCCTCTCTGATATCGAATCGATGTCTGAGCCCTTATCCAGCTCAACTATGAACCTGTCCCTCGCGTTGACAAGCCTTGCGTACTTCTCCTGGCTCAGCGCCAGCCTTATGTTGCCGTACAGCCTTCCGATGAAGTCGTTCCTGTTCTTCCCCTTCAGCCAAATCTCGCCGAAGTGTATGACTATCATGCTGTACTCCATCAATTCGCCCCCAGACAAAACCTTATAAACATTGGGAACTTATTATTAAAAGGTTTCAACAGGCGCTCATATGCAGATATTCCAACAGATCAAGAGCTTCATAGACAACTCAAGGCACGTGATGAGCATCAGCTACAAGCCCACAAGGACGGAGTTCAACAAGAGCGCCAAGGTCATAATACTCGGCATAATACTCATCGGCGTGATAGGGTTCCTGCTCTCGATCGTCATCTCCTTCATCACAACCGGCGTCCTCCCATGATTGGATGGAAATAAAGATAGATTTCACCAAGTCAGCGCAGGAGAACGCAAACGACTACTACTCAAGAGCCAAGAGGCTCATTCAGAAGAGAGCGGGAGCTGAGAAGGCGATAAAGGACCTTGAGAAGAAGCTCAAGGTGGAGGAGAGCAAGGAGAAGGAGCAGAAGAAAAGGATAATGAAGGTGGTGAAGCGCGAGTGGTACGAGGCGTTCAGGTGGTTCTTCACAAGCAACAACATGATGGTGATAGGCGGGAGGGACGCGCACCAGAACGAGCTGCTCAACTCGAAGCACTTCGGCGAGAAGGACCTGTTCCTGCACGCCAATATATTTGGCGCCCCGGTCACGATACTAAAGGATGGCGTTGACATCCCCGCGGAGATAAAGGAGGAGGCGGCGCAGTTCGCTGCCAGCTACTCGAGCGCGTGGGAGGAGGGACTGAGGAGCATTGACGTTTACGCGATGAGGAGGAACCAGGTCAGCAAGTCCAGCGAGAAGGGGTCCTTGGGAACGGGAAGCTTCCTGCTAAAGGGCGAGAGGGATTGGTACAGGAACATTGAGCTCTCGCTCGTGATGTTCATAAAGGACGACAGGCTCAACACCGTGCCGAGCAAGACATTCGCAAAGTTCGACGGGATGGGCAAGCACGTGATACTGTCGCAGGGCGACCTGAAGAAGTCGGATGCGGGCAAGAAGATCGCTGCATACTTCCAGCTCGACGATTTAGACAACATAATCAGGCAGCTGCCCACGGGCAGCTTCTCCTTGAAGATGGAATAATCAGATGACGCTGTAGCCCCTGTCAGTGGGTATCACGGCGCCGTTGACTATCCACGAATCCTCTGACATCAGCCAGACAAGAACGTTAGCGAAGTCCTCAGGCGGAGCGCTGCCGCCATCTTTCTTCCTGAGCGGCTTCCAGTCCCTCTCTGGCACGAACTCGCCGTCTATCTGCTGCGGCGCTATCGCGTTCACCCTTATGTGCCTTGGCGCAAGCTCAGAGGCGAGTATCTGCACCGCCTTTGCGGTGCCTGCCTTGCCGATTCCATAAGACAGTTGGTTCGGCATGGCCTTCGATATACCCTTCATCGCAGAAACAAGCGTTATGGTCGAGCCCTCATGCATGTGGCCCACCGCTTCCCTGACTATAAGTATGGGCGCCTTTATGTGATTGGTCAACATCTCGTCAAGTCCCTTCGGATCAGAGACAGTGTCCTCAACATATCCGCCTATCATAACTGAGAGGTGGTCTATCCCGCCGAGGAATGCCACCGACTCATCGACCAGCCGCTTCGGCTCCTTCACACCGTCTATGTGCAGTGCCTTAACCTCTCCGTACTTCTTGAGCGAAGTCTCCATCTCCCCAAGCTTCTCCTTCTCAAGTCCTACAATGACTACCTTGGCTCCCTGCTTGAGCAGCGCGTATGCTGTGGCGTAGCCTAGCCCCTTGCTCACTCCGACAATCAAAACCTTTTGGCCCTTCAGCGCCATCTCACCACGCATAGGATTCACATCCAGGTATTATAACATAATGCAGGAGGAGGGATTTGAACCCTCGAATCCCTAAAGAAACGAGCCCTGAACCCGTCGCATTTGGCCGAGCTTTGCTACCCCTGCTTATTAGCAAAGATATTTGCGTCATCAATATTTAATAAGTAGCGCTTGGAAAGTT
>DATLRT010000037.1:0-3625 GCA_035534575.1 Candidatus Acidiferrales bacterium | reverse complement strand
GATATTGCAGCCCGGCTGTTGACGTCCGGGGCTGGGATTGCCCCAGTGCTGGCTGCGCAGCCGTTGTAGTTGATAAGATGGCAAAGGCCTCCAAACCAAAGGCGGGTGTCGAAGAACCCCTGATATCCACCGAGATTATCAGGAGGCGAAGCATAAAACCGCTGCTCTTCTACCGTCTGCAAAACCTCTGGCTTGAGGTCACTTCAAACAACAACTTCCTCGACGCCCTTCTCATACTGTTCGCGTTCATAGCCGTCACCACGGCGATGCCGGCTTATCCGGTCGCGCTGCTCGTGCTGCTAATAATAGTGCTGTTCGCGGCAACGCTTTACCACCCGTTCCTCGGGCTCATAATGTTCATGGTACTGATAGTGCCGCCCATAATGTACCAGACCCCGGCACTGGCGTGGATATTCATGTTCATAATCAGCGGCTCGCTGATAATAGGGTACAGGTACTACAGGACTCTTGCATTCTGCTACATACTTCTCGGTCTTGCATTGTCGCCGCTGGGTTACCTTCTGCTGATACCCGCCCTCGCGCTCTCTGTCCTCATCGTAGGATACAAGAGGGGGCTGGTGCTCGGAGTCGTTCTGGTTCTGGGGACGGTGATGTTCTCAGCCGTGATGGGTGTGCAGAATTCGGCATACATAGTATATAACGGCCCGGCGGTGCACAGCGCTATGGCCGCATCTAACAGCTTCCTCCAGTACTCCATAAAGCCTATACTCAGCGTCGGCACCCTGTCCAGCGGCATGTCCGGCGCATTCGCCAGCTTTACCAATGGCAATCTAATCGACAACATAGCCTCAGAGTTCGGCAGCATGTTCGCGGCGCTTGTGCACAGCCCCATCGGATACATCATACAGCTGTTCGGCACTCTCGGCATAATATTCCTCATAGACTTCCTCGCCGTCAACTCAAGATCCAAGTACAAGGGAACAAAGGCAAGCCTGGTGGTCGGCGCATACGCCCTGCTCTACATAGCGGTGTCGCGGCTTCTCGGAGTCCACCCCATGTACATTCTGCCGTTCATAAGCTTCACCATCGCGCCCATCGCCTTCTACCTCATCGAAAGGCAGCGCATCCATCTGGTGAAGGCGCTCGATGTGAGGAAGCAGGATGCAAGGCTGAAGTTCGGCGACGTGTTTGAGGATCTTATGTCGGAGGGCAATGTGGAGGGCTTCGACGACATAGGTAACTACGACGCGGTAAAGAGAGAGCTGAAGGATGCGGTGATAACGCCTCTCGAGGGCAAGGGGGTAGCGAGGGCGTACAACATCAAGCCGGTCAAGGGCATACTGTTCTTCGGGCCTCCGGGAACCGGAAAGACGATGATAATGAGGGCGCTGTCGAAGGAGATACACGGCGCGTTCTACCAGGTCAAGGCTGCGACTCTGGTCTCCGCGTTTCCCGGAGAGACGGAAAGGATGATATCCAACATGTTCAAGACCGCCAAGGAGCACTCTCCGGCTGTGCTGTTCATTGACGAGATAGACTCAATGGCAAGGAGCAGGGAGAGCATGGACGTGAGCGAATCGCACAGGCAGGCGCTCACCCAGCTGCTCACGGACATGGACGGCTTCAGCAAGAACGACAAGATAATAGTCGTGGGCGCTACCAACGTGCCGGACCTGGTCGACACCGCGCTGATGAGGCCTGGAAGGATGGACAGGATCATATACATGCCGCTGCCAGACCTTGTGGGCAGGAGGAAGATACTCGACCTTTACCTGAAGAAGTTGCCGGTGGCTGACGATGTCAACCTCAAGGTGCTTGCGGAGAAGACGGAAAGGTACTCGGGAGCGGACATAAAGACATTCGTCGAGAGCGTAGCGCAGACGATAGCGCAGGAGGCCACGGCCAAGGGCAAGGTACTCGAGATAACGCAGGCCGACCTGTTGGCTGCAATAAGGCACACAAAGCCATCCACAACGCTCTCCCAGATAGACGATTACAACAAGTTCAGGATAGACTACGAGAGGAGGACATTCCAGGAGGGCAGCGTGGAGGCTGATGACAAGACGAGCATGGACGACGTGATCGGGCTGGACGACGCGAAGAAGGCGATAACCGAGGCAATACAGATACCGCTCATGCATCCCGACCTGATAAAGAGGTACGACATAAAGCCCATCAACGGCCTTCTCCTTTTCGGTCCTCCCGGAACCGGAAAGAGCCTGCTGATGAAGGCCGTCTCCGAGGAGATGAAGGGCGTGACCGTGGTCGAGCTCAGGGGCTCGGAGATAGCGAACCAGAGGACTGAGGACGCGGTGGCGCAGATAAAGGAGGTGTTCAACAGGGCCAGGGAGAACCTGCCTTCCGTCATCTACATAGACGAGATTGACGGCATAACCCCCAAGAGGGACACAGCCAGCGAGGGCAGCCAGAGGCTCACCAACCAGATACTGGAAGAGATGGACGGAGTGAAGAAGGCAGCATCAATAGTAATCATAGCAGCCACCAACAGGCCGGGTAACCTTGACCCAGCGATATTGAGGCCGGGAAGGATGGACAAGCTGATATTCGTAAAGCCGCCGAACGAGGCCCAGAGAGCGCTGCTGTTCGAGCAGTACCTGAAGAACGCGCCGTGCGACGACGACCTTGACTTCAAGAAGTTGGCATCCATGGCGAAGGGGTTCACCGGTGCGGATATAGCATCAGCGGCGAGGGAGGCCAAGACCGATGCGCTGGAGGCAAACATAAAGAGCGGGGAAGAGACGAAGATAACCCAGAAGAGCCTTGAGGATATAATAACATCAACGAAGCCATCGGCTCCCGAGAGCGCCCTCAGCGTCTTTCTTGCTTTCTTCGCGAAGTACGGAGAGAGATAGCCCCAATTCGACGCGACGCGTTAGCTATAAAAAGTCCACTTGTTACTATCTGGTCGAGAGACCATGAGCATAAACAGTTACCTAACATCCATTTTCATAATCGCAATCCTAGCACTGGTGGGGATCATTGTCCTGACCACGCCAGGCGTGGCCAGCAAACTCGCCTCATATATCGTAGGCCACGTAAACCAGGTTCTTACATCAGCGCAGAACCAGACATTGGCGAGCACATGCCAGGACAGCGTCCAGGCCAAGCTGAACACGTTTGCAAGGGGGCTGCCAACCACCGTGGAGATCAGCATCATAAACTCCACAGCATTCAACTTCGGCAGCAACGGCGGGGAGAACATAAATCTCGTAAACAACTGGCTCAGCCAATGGGTGCTGATCCAAAACTCCTCACAGGGCGCCCTCACCACATCCCTCATGTGCCCCTATGCGACTCAGCTCGGTTACATATGCGCCAGCGTGGGCAATTCAACGGTCCCGGCAGCAGGAGTTATAGTGAAGCTGGTGAGCCAGAGCTACACGACCAACATCGCCTACCGCATACCCGTGCTATGCAGCGCACAGGGCAATTTGTCCACAATTACTCCGGCATCATCTGCATACCTGAACTCTGAGATTCCCGCACTCGCCCACTAAAGGCGTTAAGGAAAAGGGCAATTTCTGCAAATGAGCCCGAGGAGAATCGAACTCCTGTTTCTAGCGTGTAAGGCTGGCGTCTTAACCACTGGACCACGGGCCCTTATTTCACAGAATGCCTTCTGCAGAAATCATTTATCCTATTT
>DATLRT010000036.1:0-7979 GCA_035534575.1 Candidatus Acidiferrales bacterium | reverse complement strand
TTCCCTACCAGTTGCTTGGCAATGATGAATTTTACCATGTCTTTCACCTTTTAGTCGCGCTAAGTATTACAATAGAAACAAATTAATATTGCTATGTTCGTATTTAGATAGTCAGGTTTAAATACCTATCAACGGGTTTGGGCATTTGCATGGACAACATTCTCTTCAAAAACAAGCACGTGCGGATACTTCTTGCGCTAAGGGACGGGAGCCAGAGCTGGTACCTGACCTCGCTCGCGAAGGCCTCGGACACCACGTACGTGCACGCCTGCAACCTGATAAACGAGTGCGAGCGGCTGGGCATAACAGAGAGCGAGAAGCACGGCAAGATAAAGAAGATACGCCTCACAGAGAAGGGCGCCAAGATAGCCGAGATGGTGTTCGGGGTCTACACACTCATGAACTCGCCGGAGGCTAAGAAGGAAAAGATGCCTGAGCCTAAGGAAGCCTGATCAGACGACGTTGATGGTCGCCCTCTTCTTAACCGCGTTGAGAACGTGCCCGTAGTCCCTGTAGTGGACGATTGCGGTGAGCGTCATCGTGTACTCTCCCTTCTCGGACTTGAGCCCGCTGTGAACGTCGAACCTCACCTGCTTCTCCTCCTGGGGCGCAAGCTCGCCGATTCTTATCTCCCGCTGCTTGGACATGCCCATCTCATCGAACGAGATGTTGATTGGCAGTTCTGCCACAACGGATGTTAGCAGCACCTCATGGGTCAGATTCTTCACCTTGACCATCAGCATAGCGCTGCTGCTCTTGTTGGAGTAAAGTTTGTACGGGACGAGCTCTGATGTCATCCTGAACGGTACCGCCTTCGTTATGTCGTCGTTAACGTCCTTCTTTCCAAAGATGCTGAACAGTCCCATTGAATCAACTCGCACATGCTATTTGTGAAAACAGGTTTATATAGTTAATTGTTGCATATAGTATCGGATGAGGATTCGCAGGTAAATTGCTTGCGCAAGTGGGAGCGACCGGGTATGCCAATAAAGTATAACCTGACAACACACGACATTTTGGCGGGCAGCATTCATAAGCTCGCGATTAACGGTAATGGCTCTGCTGCAATCCAGCAGCTCGCGGATCAGGACTCTGTCCTGAGGGCAAAGGCAATAATCATAGCCGCATTCTCATCAGCCCACTCCTGGAAGACCTACAAAGCCGTGACAAGCGGCACGGTCCTGCTGAACAAGCCGGAGATAAAGGAGGAGTACATTGCTGCGAAGGGCTCGAAGTGGAAGAGCGTAAGGAACATCGACATACAGGAGGTGGCGAGCATGGACCTCAGGGACGGTCACTTCTCCTCATGGCTGTTCTCCAACGTCGACAAAACCGAGCATCCGACCTACAGGACCGCATGGGGCGGGCTGAGAAAGGACTTCCTCAACGGATGCGACGTCATAAACGCAAAGGCGTAATGCGGTATTTCGCGCTCGGCTTTTTTTCTTCAGGGCAACCACAGTCATCTTTAAATATCAATAATTTCTCTGTGTTGTATATTGATACACCATGCCCGCAATCTTCTATTTAAACCTTGCTTGAAATAAACTAGATGGAACAGGCGGGCAGGGTGGTTATCTGATGGCGGCCGCATTCGTGGATTGGGCTCACATCTCTTATTCTGCACTCTGCGTCGACCTTTGGCCAAAAACTGTGGGATGATAACAATGGAGGGGGAAACTTCGACAGGCGCGACTGCTGCAAAAGAGGCTCTGATAAGCCTCCCGACCGAGACCATGGACTTCTTCAAGGAGGACGAGATTAGGGCCAGGGTATTCTACGAGAAGTACGCGCTGAAGGAGGCTGACGGGGCGATACTGGAAAAGACCCCGGAGGACATGTGGAACAGGCTTGCGTTTGAGCTCTCGAGCGTGGAGACCACGCCTGAGAAGAAGAAGGAGTGGGAAGAGAAGTTCAGGTGGCTGCTCGGCGACTTCAGGTTCGTCCCGGGAGGGAGAATCATGTTCGGGGCCGGCCAGAAGAGGAAATCAACGCTGCTGAACTGTTACGTTATACCAGTGAAGAAGGACTCGCTTGAGGCGATATTCGACTGGTGCAAGGAGGCCGCAAGGACATACAGCTACGGAGGGGGAGTGGGCACGGACATATCGGTGCTGAGGCCGAGGGGAAGCCCGGTCAACAACTCCGCTGTCAAGTCCACTGGGGCTGTATCGTTCATGAATATAATGAGCGAGACTACGCACACGATAGGCCAGAGCGGAAGGAGGGGGGCGCTGATGATAACGCTCAGCGTGGACCACCCGGACATTTTCGATTTCATAACGGTCAAGAGGAACATAAAGTCGGTCAGGTACGCCAACATAAGCGTAAAGGTGACAGACGAGTTCATGAAGGCGGTGGAAGCTGACAAGGACTTCACGCTCAGGTACGAGAACGAGGTGACCGGCAACATAGAGAGGAAGGTCAGGGCCAAGGAGCTTTGGACCGAGCTGGTTCAATCCGCAAGGGACTGGGCGGAGCCGGGACTCATATTCTGGGACACCGTGAAGAGGTACTCCCCGAGCGAGTACAACGGGATGAGCGTCATCGGGACCAACCCGTGCAGCGAGCAGCCGCTTCAGCCCTACGGGGCTTGCGACCTGGGAAGCATAAACCTCTCGGCATTCGTCACCGACCCGTTCAAGGACAACGCGGCGATGGACTGGAAGCTGCTTGAGAAGACGGTCAGGTACGCGGTCAGGTTCCTTGACAACGTTCTCGATTACAACATGGAGAAGCATGCGCTGGCGGAGCAGACGCAGGCGTGCAAGGACAGCAGAAGGATAGGTCTGGGAGTCACAGGGCTCGCCGACATGTTCGCCAAGCTGAAGATAAAGTACGACAGCGACCAGGCGCTCGCTTTCGCGGACAGCCTGTTCAACAACATAAAGAAGACCTCCTACGACGAGAGCTCGGAGATAGCGAGGGAGAAGGGATCGTTCCTGATGTTCGACAAGGAGAAGCACCTCTCTATGAATTTCGTCAAGGGGCTTGACGCGGACACAAAGGAGAAGATAGCCGAGTACGGATTGAGGAACGTGGCCATACTCACAGTGCCGCCGGTAGGCAGCGGCGCGGTGCTCGCGGGCACATCCAGCGGCATAGAGCCGATATTCGCCTTCGGATACACAAGGAGGTCGGAGTCGCTCAGCCAGGAGTTCTTCAAGGTCTTCCACCCGCTCGTCTCGGAGTACATGAAGAGCGCCGGGATATCCGAGGAGAAGGACCTTCCGGAGTACTTCGTGCCTGCGCACAAGATACAGCCTGACTTCAGGGTCAAGATGCAGGGAGTGATACAGAGGCACATAGACAGCGCGATATCATCGACCGTCAACCTCTCAAGCGACTCCACAGTGGAGCAGGTAGGGCAGATATACTTCCAGGCCTGGAAGGCGGGATGCAAGGGCATAACCGTGTACAGGGAAGGCTCAAGGGAGGGCATACTGATAACGGACGAGAAGCAGAAGGAGAACGATAAGAAGGCCGCTGCGGCGCTGCCACAGGTTGCGGTCGATACCGTAAGATGGAGGAGGCCGCAGATGCTTGGCGGCAAGACGATAAAGCTGGAGGTTCCGCAAGGTACGCTGTACCTCACGGCCAACTTCGACCCTGACAAGATCAGGGAGGTCTTCATAGAGCTGGGCAAGGCGGGAAGCGAAGAGAAGAGCTACTGCGAAGCCATCGGAAGGCTGATAAGCAAGTACCTGCAGGGCGGAGGCGACATAAACGAGGTCATAGGCAGCCTGAAGGGCATAAGGTCCAACGCGGTCATGTGGGACCACGGGCTCAAGCTCTACAGCATACCCGATGCGATAAGCAAGGCATTGGAGATGGCAACGGGCCAGTCGAACCTCAACAAGAAGCTGGCGGTGACGTTAAGCTCCGATTCCGTGGAGTTGGTGCAGGCAAAGGAGTACACTCCGATAAAGCAGGTTGCCGCATCGAACATCACGGTGCATGACGGGATTCCGTTGAGCATGTGCCCGCAGTGCAGCGAGAGGTCGATGGCAAACGAGAACGGGTGCATGACCTGCCACTCGTGCGGCTACACCAAGTGCGAATAGTCACTTGGTGATTATCTCGCAGCCTCCTTTCTGGACGAGCAGCTCTGCCTCTGCCTGTGCCACCATGCCGTTAGCTGATTCTATGAGCCCGTTGTGCGGCTCTATCGCTCCGGCCCTAAGCAGTTCGCCTATAGCGGCATAGAGCCTGAACTTCGAGTCAACTACATTGGCTAGCCACCTGACCGCAAACGGCTCCGTTGGATGGTTGGCGTCAAGATGCTCGAGAACCTTTCTTGCATCGGCGGATCTGATTGCAACTGCCCCAGCGTAGCTGTATATCTCGCAGGCGTCGCTGTTCACAACCATCCCCCTCCCGTTAGTGACGAATGGCTCGATTGCTATGACCTCACCTTCCTCAAGCACGGTGTCGTCATGGTTGTCGAAGTTGGGCACGAATATTCCAGCGTGAAGGTCGTGCTCCTCTACTCCGTGGCCTCCGAGGTTCTTGATAGGCTTGAATCCCATCTTTGTGATGGTCTCTTCAATGACGCCACCAATCTTGCCGACCTCTGCGCCTGCCTTGACATGGCTTATCGCATTGTCGAGCGCCATTGTCGCGGCTTCCACCATCTTTGAGTGCCTGCCTGACAGGTCGAGCGTTATCGCGCCGTCTCCCAGAAATCCGTTCTTCTCCGCACCGAAGTCAATCTTCACGAGCGCGTCTTCGGGGAATACCGAGTCGTCGCCGACCGATGGGGTGAAGTGAGCCGCCTGCTCGTTTATCGACAAGTTAATCGGGAACGCGAGCCCGTATCCCTTCTCCCTCAGTGATTTCTCAGTAGCCTCAGCGACGTCTATTATCCTGACTCCGGGCTTTATCATCGCCTTCGCCTTCAGCATTGCCTCCTTCGATGCCGCGCCGACATCCTTCATTATTTTTATCTCGTTTTCTTCCATCAAAACACCTTACAGCTTCTTCTGGGAGCCCAGCCCCTTCAGTTCCTCCTCGTTGAAGTTGAGCTCCTTGAGTATCCTCATTGTCGCAGGTATCACCTGCTTGTTTATGTAGTAGTCGGGGTCGTAGTCCTTCGCCATCCCCTCAATCTCGGCCTTGTCCGAGATGGTGCTGCCGTGCTTGGTGATGATGTATCCGATGACGGTGTGCTCTACTTCCTCCTTCTTCCTGAACCCCGACTCGACCGCCTTCTTCGCAGCCGCGAGCTCTGGGGACTTTATATCATATCCGCTGAGGCCCTTTCTGAGCTGGGTGCTTATCACCACATCGCTGAGCGGGACCAGACCGCTCTTCAGTCTAGTCACGACATCCTTCACTATGTCCGCTGCCTTCTGCGCATCTCCCTCCTTGAGTATCGTCTCGAGCACCGCACGCTGTGTGTCCCTTGCGACCCTTGACCAGTCCCTCCTCACGAGCTCAAATCCCCTTATCTTTATCCTACCGTTCTCCGCGATTAGCGCATACTTTTTCTTCGCTCCGGCTTCGCCCTTCTCTGCCCTCTTGCCTACGAATACGCCCCTTGTGTAGAAGTCCTCGAGCTCCAGCTCCATTGATTCCGGTAGTGTTGAATTGTAATCCTTCATGAACTTTGACGCGTCGTCTTTTGTCTTATTGCCCAGAAGCATCAAAAGCGAATCGGTGTCTCCGTAGACCACGCTCATCCCGCTCTTCTCTGATGATGCCATCACCTCCTTTATGTACTGCCTTCCATAAGCGGTGACACTGGCAGCGCAGTCCTTGGAGTACCACCTCGACCTTGCGTAACCCAGATATCCGTAGAACGAGTTGGACAGGATCTTGAGTGCCTGCGACCTCGATCCCAGGAAGATGTTGCTAGGGTCCTTCTTGTACGCCTTCTTAACCTCGGTCCTCTGCTCTATCAACAGCTTGAGTATCGTTGGGGTGGTGCTCTTCCTCTTCTTGTCGAACCTCGCACCTGTGGGCGACTCGAAGTAATCCGTGCATCCCTTACATATTGAAGACGGGTCGATGTTGTACGATATTATGATTGATGGGTACAGTCCCCTGAAGTCGAACATGACAAGGTTGTCGTAAATGCCGGGCTCGGGAGTCTTCACATACGCGCCCTCTATGGGATCGCCCAGCCTTCTCTTTATCTCGTACTCGTCGGGCTTGTTCGGTATGATCTCGTTGAACTTTCTTGCGTACCTCATGAGCATGAACTCGACCAGCTGGCCTGTGGTTGACACGCAGACGTCGCTCAGCACGTTGTAAGACACTCTCGACAGCTCCACCATTATCGTTATGAACGACTCGTAAACCTTCCTCAGCGACTCGGCGTCTGCGAGGCTGTATCTCGCGAGATCCTGCAGCTGCTTCGCGTCACCGTCCCACATCTCGTGTATGTTGGTGGCGTCGACTATGAACTGCTTTGTCCCGGTTATCGCCTCATAGACGCTCTTGAGTGTGTACCTGTTTAGCTTGAGTATGTTCTCTGATGCGCCAACTATCGCCACGAACCTGACCACGAGATACATGTCCACGTGCGCCCTGCCACCGATCTTCACCTTGTCCACCAAGCCGTGCCTCTCAATCTTCGTGGGTCCCTCCGACCTGCTGAGGTTGAAATCTATCTTCAGCGCCCTTGCCCTGTCAAGCAAGTACTTGATGTCGAAGTTTGCGGAGTTGTATCCCACTATTATGTCGATATCCAGGTCGTTGACGGTCTTTACGAACTCCCTGAACATCGCCTTCTCGTCCTTGACCACTATCGCATCGGGATTCCCGACATCCTTCCATGTTATCAGTTTGTGAAGGGTTCCCTGCTTCGTTGTTGTGAGATAACTGATCATTATCACCGGGTCTATCTCGGCTCTCGGCACGGTTAGAGGGTTGTATACCTCAATGTCGAAGCACATCACGTTGGGAGAGAAATCTCCCTGCTCAGGCTGCCCCTCTATCGAGTCGAGGAAGAGTGCCCCGCCTGTTTCTGTTGCGGACATCTTGTAGTAGGCGAGCGGCATAAGCTCGTTGTCCACCGAGTACCGCTTCGCGAAAGGTATGTCGTACTCGTAGCACGTTCCGTACTGCGACAGCGCCGAGCTGAGCTTCGGCACATTTGAGGGCTGGTGAGCAAATATCTTGAACAGCTCGGTGTCGGTGCCCATTATCTGTCTGGTCTCCTTCTCCACCTTGGCCGGCCTTACCAGTCGATCCATGTCCATTGCGGATACCGCCGCTATCTCCTCAATGGTCTTCGGAACCGCGGGGGCGAGGTAGAAGTACGGCTTGAACTCCCTGTCGAATATCTCGTAGACCTTGCCGTCCCTTGCCTTTACCGTCAGCCTGAGGAGTGTCTCCTCTCCACTGGTTAGGTAGTCGACCTCGAGCAGCATCGCGTCTATCTGTGTGGTTTTGCCGGACCCGGCTTCTGCGGTTATGCTGTTCTTGGGCATAGAATCAGGATGATAAATGTTATTGGGAATCGGCGCTTAAAAGCCTATCCCACCGTCCTTGAAAGTTAAAATAAGAAGGGATGCCTTTCGGCATCGCTTTACTTCTGCTCCTGCACCTTCGTCGTGGTTATCACGAGCGGGGGTATGAGTCCGAGCGAGTACGCGACCAGCGTTCCCGTCGCCCCGCACCTGAAGTTGAGCCCGTTTATGAGCTCCTCCGTAAGCTTTACTGGCAGGGTCTTGTTGTCCGTCCACTTCTTGACCGCCTCGGCCACGTTAGGCTTTGTGTCCTCGACATCGGCGACGCCCATGAGCTTTATCTGTCCTACGCTCTTGGCCTCCTTGCCCTCTCCGTCGAAGTACTCGGCTATAAACGCATAGTTTATGCTCATTCCTTCCCCACTCTGGCTAACCTTGTCTATGTTTATGTTGAGCCTCGGGAACCTCTGCTTTGGCAGAGCTTCTGCCGAATCAATCTTAGCATCAACGCTAAGTATTGTGAAACCTGTTATCATAGAATCACGTCTAAAGCTCTTTTATCGG
>DATLRT010000035.1:0-2299 GCA_035534575.1 Candidatus Acidiferrales bacterium | reverse complement strand
AGGGTATGCCTTCAATCAGGATGAACCTTCCGACCTTTATCTCCTTCATTATCATAAAAGCTATATCGTCACTTTCCATCAGTACCACTGAAGCTTATTTACATTAAATTGCAAGAGAAGGTATATATTAGTTGTCTTATTTGCTACGCTGTTTATCGCCGTGAATACGCAGCGCCTGCTCCACCACTGCCTTAACGTTCGGAAAGGTGTCTATTGCCTTAAACTCCTCGAGCGTGAACCAGCGGACCTCTTCGCTCTCATCGCTGGTAGCTATCTCGCCGCCTGTGGGGGTTGCAAGGTACATAAGGTCAAAGTGGATGTGCTCGCCGGTCTTGTATGGAACGTGCTCCAGTGCCACGGCAAACGGGCTCTCGATGACAGTGGCTATCTCGCTGCTGAAGCTCACCTCCCCGTTTTTTATCAGCGCCACCTCGATGCCCGTCTCCTCCCTTGCCTCCCTTATCGCGGCCTCTGTCGGGAACTCGTTCTCCTCAACATGGCCGCCAGGCGGAAGCCAGATGCCCAGCTTCCTGTGCTTCATCAGGAGAACCCTTGCTCCGCTGAGTATTATGCAACCTGCGGTTATGCACTTCTTGGGCGCACTCTGCTCGGGCATCGTAGGGTTATAGATTCTCTATACCCTGCATGAAGCTGGTGTCCGTTGAAGACTCGCTGAGCCTTATCCCAGTACCCAACTTTGCCTTCACTCCCGCGATTATGGACATGACCTTAATCTGGTCGCCCAATTCCGGAGAGAGCCTTGCGCCGAATATGACATTGGCCTTCTCGTCGAGGTTCGCTGTGACTCCTGCCCCTACAGTGGTGGCTTCCTCAATTGTGAGCGACTCGCTTCCCGCTACGTGGACCAGCGCCCCCTTTGATCCCTCCTGCTCGAAGTTGAGCAGCGGGTGGTCGAGCGTGGACTTTATGGCCCTCTGCACCTTGTCCGGGCCGCTTCCGTAGCCTATGTTGATAACGGCAGTGCCAGTGTCCTTAAGCGTGTTCCTCAGATCCGCGTAGTCGAGGTTGATCAGGCTGGGCAGCATTATGGTGTCGGCTATCCCCTTCACCGCGTTTGCGGCGATGTTGTCTATGAGCTCGAACGCCTTCTCTATCTGGAGGTTGGGCGCGTAGCTCAGAAGCCTGTCGTTCTCGATTATGATCGTGCTGTCAGTGTTCTTGTTGAGCTGCTGCAGAGACCAGTCGGCCTTCAGCTTCCTGCTCCTCTCAAGCGAGAACGGATATGTGACGAAGGCGACCACAAGGCTGCCCTGCTCCTTTGCAAGCTGTGCCACGATTGGTGCGGCTCCGCCTCCTGTTCCTCCACCCATTCCAGCTGCTATGAATACCATGTCCAGGCCCTCTATCGCGGCCCTTATCTCGTCCCTGCTGACATCTGCAGCCTTCATCCCCATCTCTGGGTAGCCACCGGCCCCCAGCCCCCTTGTGAGCTGCTTGCCTATGAGTATCTTCTTGTGGGCGTTTACCATGTTGAGGTGCTTGGCGTCAGTGTTCAGCGAGATGGTCTTTGCACTCTTTATCCCGGAGTTATACAATCGGTTGACAAGGTTGGTTCCCTGTCCGCCTACTCCTACGACTCCCAGCCTTACAGTGAACTCCTCGTCCAAATTTATGTCTCCTATCATGGTTCCACCCGTATAAACGCAATAATGTGATAAAAGTGATAAAATAAAATATTTAAAAAAATGAAAGGGTAGGGAATTATCCTACCATTTCTATGTCGCTGAACTGTGACTGCTTCCTCTCCTCCAGATGGCCGACGATGCTTGCTCCCTTCACTCCGCAAACTATCGCGACTATCTCGAGTTGGTCATCGAAGCCCGGGATAAGCCTTGCGCCCCACTTTATGTTGGACTTGGCGTCCATTCTGTCGGTTATTATCTCTCCGGCCTTTATTGCGTCGCCGATAGTGAGTGATGCTCCTCCAGATATGTGTATCAACGCTCCGCTCGCTCCCTCAAAGTCAACGTCGAGAAGCTTGTTCTTCAGCACTGACTCGGCTGCAGCGGCTACCTTGTCGTTGCCCCTTCCGCTTCCCACTGCGATGAATCCGACTCCTCCGTTGCCCATAATGCTCCTTACGTCAGCGAAGTCTATGTTTATCAGGCTCGGCTGTGTGATCGTCCAGACCAGTCCTCCAATCGCCTTTGCGAGAACCTCGTCCGCAAGCGCGAACGCGTCGTTCATAGGCAGGTTAGGCACCAGCTTTACCAGCCTGTTGTTGTCGAGTATGATTACGCTGTCGCTCGACTTCCTCAGCTTCTGGATTCCCTCCTCG
>DATLRT010000034.1:0-4643 GCA_035534575.1 Candidatus Acidiferrales bacterium | reverse complement strand
ATGCGATAGCCGCAGCGGTTGTCGTCATAATAGTGCTTAACCTGATCCTTATCTGGATTGTCCTGTCTAGGCTTCCACATAAGAGGAGCAGAAAGTGAAAGTTGGTCTTATGGCAATAATAATACCCGGAAAGGTTTGTGTATCCTGCGGCAGGCTCACTCATGAGTATACCGAGTTCAAGTGCCCCTCTTGCGGAGAGGACACGATAATAAGGGACAGGCACTGCAGGGAGATAACAAACATCTACAAGTGCACAAAGTGCGGATTCGAGGGGCCATAATATGTCGATGGTTGCGGTTGTATTCAAGGTCTACCCTAAGGAAGGCGAGCCCATCGAGGCGACTGCGGACAACATAAGGGCACAGATGCACCCCGCAACGGTGCAGATAGAAGATCTCGCTTTCGGCATCAAGCTTGCAAAGGTTCTGTTCAAGTTCGACGACGCCACAGCAAGCTCGAGCAAGCTCGAGGAGGCGCTGAGGGCCGTTCAGGGCGTAGGCGAAGTTGAGGTCGAGGAAGAGAGCCTCATCTGACTGCTGTTTCTTACTTAGTTAAGTGCGCATTTCGTGCGGCAAATCGCTAAATACATATACTTCTAATTATACCTGCTATTGGCCAATCGGCCAAATGTGCTTCTATGGATGAGAGGTACAACTACGATACAGAGAACGAGGTGCGCTGCATAGTGTGCAACTCAACCGATGCGGAGCAGATAGGCGCCCATGTGTTCAGGTGCAGGCGATGCGGGGCCACGTGGTGCGAGTCATGCAATGACTGAAGGCGATGCTTATGATAGAGTCCATAGAGCTCAAGAACTGGAAGACCCACGGGCACACCGAGCTGAGGTTCCAGAAGGGCGTAAACGTGCTCATAGGCGTCATGGGCGCGGGAAAGAGCTCTGTCATGGACGCTATCTCATTCGGGCTGTTCGGCACCTTCCCGGCGCTTCTTCACAAGAGGACGAGCATCACCAGTCTGATATCCAACAGGCCCGAGCAGAAAGACGATTCGGAGGTAAGGGTCAACTTCACCGTAGGGCACGACAAGTACTCCGTGATAAGGAAGATAACAAGAAAGGAGGGAACTACAGCCAGACTGGACAAGAATGGCGCATACGTGCAGACCCAGCCGGAGAGGGTGAACGAGGAGATAGAACGCCTGCTTATGCTCGACTACGATACCTTCTCAAGAGCCATCTACGCTGAACAGAACCAACTGGAGTACTTCCTCGACCTGCCGAAGGGCGACAGGAAGAGGCAGATAGACAACATGTTGGGCCTTGATCTGTTCGCAAAGGCAGAGGAGAACTCCACCTCTCTAATCAACACGATAAAGTCCACAATAACAGAGGACGAGAAGATACTTGCACAGATAGATCTTGAGTCGTTCAAGGAGCAACTTGCCCGCCTTTCAGAGGACAAGGGGAAATCTGAGGCAGAGGCATCCGCGCTTGACAGCTTGGAGAAGAGCCTGAAGCTGAAGATAAAGGCGATGGAAGCTGAGCTCACTGAGATGAAGAGCTCTTACGATGCCAAGATACGGTTGACCAAGGAGATCGCGGAGCTCACGAGCAGGATATCAACGCTCAAGAGCGAGGTCGACAAGATATCGCAGATGGGAATTGAGGAGAACTCGGTGAACGAGGAACGCTCCAAAAAGGAGGCTCACTCAAAGGAGCTTGATGTGCTGGTAAGGGAACTCAAGGCAAAGGAGAGGGAGCTCAACAAGATCGTGTCCGACGCCGAGGCGAAACTCGATACTGTTGAGGCAAAGATAAAGGAGAGGGACACGATAAACGCGCAGATGGCGGGAAAGGACATTGCGAAGATGGGGGATGATGCGAAGCTCGCTGAGCAGTCGATAAAGGAGCATATACAGCACTCATCATCATTGCAATCAAGCAGGAAGGAAAACGAGAAGTGGCTCGCCGAGCTGGAGAAGCACATAAGCAACTGCCCTGTATGCGAGAGAGAGATTGACGAGTCCCTCAAGTCTAGGCTGATAAAAGAGAGGAAGGACAAGATATCGGAAATAGACGGACAGATTAGCTCTGCAAGTGCCACACTCAAAGAGAAGGAGAAGCTGCGTGCCGCACTTATATCGGAGCTTGACAAGCTAAAGATTCTGAAAGGAAGGGTTGACCAGTACAAGGATCTCGAGCCGCAGAGTGAGGCTGCCGTTAAGGCTGCACAAGATGGGAAAAAGAATCTTGCTGCGGCGATGGAGAAATCTGAATCAACCTCAAAGGAACATGAGAAGGTAAAGGCTGAGATAAATTCACTCACGATTAAGCTCGACGCAGCAAAGAGGAAGCACGCGCACGAAGAGGAGATCTCGAAGAACACCATTGTCCTCGAACAGAAGAACAAGGAGTCAGCTGCTACAAATGTAGACGAGAAGAAGCTCTACTCAATCCAGGAGGAGATGAGAAAGGAGAGCGCCTTCCTTGCCAATGCGACCACGAAGATGGAGAGCATACGGAAGTACGTCGCCGAGCTCGACCGCCAGATAGTCGAGAAGACCAAGCAGATATCAAACATCAGCGTGATAAAGGACAGGATAGAGCAGAGAAGAAGCAAGATAAACAACCTAAACAAGTTCAAGGGCGCTCTCGTGGACACCGAGGCACAACTGAGGAACCGTCTCGTGTCCTCGATAAACACAATAATGCAGAACCTCTGGCAGGTCCTCTACCCATACAACGACTACAGCGCGGTGAGGCTCAACGCGAAGAAGGACGACTACACCCTCGAGGCCAACACTATAAACGCGGTCGCGCACACGAGCGAGTGGCTCGACGTGATAAGCATCGCGAGCGGCGGTGAGAAGAGCATAGCATCGCTGACCATGAGGGTCGCCCTAGCAATGGTGATAGTCCCAAACCTGAAGTGGCTGATACTCGACGAGCCCACGCACAACATAGACGAGCAGGGCATAGGCAAGTTCATAGACGTCCTAGGCGGCTCGCTGCCAACCATCGTGGAGCAGATATTCATCATAACCCACGACAGCAACCTCAAGTCGATACCCTCCGCAAGGGTCTACCAGCTGGAGAGGGACAAGGACAAGAACGAGTCCACCCAGGCGATGGAGTTCCAGTGATTATTTGGCGATAAGGCTAGGCCGATACAGGCATTACAAGGGCAAGGAGTACGAGGTCATCGGCGTTGCCAAGCAGAGCGAGACTCTCGAGGATCTTGTAGTTTACAAGGCGCTCTACGGAAAGGGGCAGATCTGGGCAAGGCCTAAGCTAATCTTTTTGCAATCTGTCTCGGTTGACGGAAAAAAGGTACCGAGATTCGAATACATCGGCAAGGGATAATTACAGGTCCCCTACGCCGCTGAATCCAGAGTTGGTCTTGGCGCCCGATGTGCCGCTGAGTATGTTAGGGCTCGTCACTCCGGTGAATATCGCGATAACCTCCACCCTTCCGTTGTATGCCGGGTCTATCCTTGCCCCCCATATCACGTTGGCGTTAGGCGATGCCTGTGCCGTAAGCTTTGCGGCTATCTCATTGGCGTCTCCCAGCGTTAGGTCGTCTCCGCCCCTTATGTGGAGCAGTATGCCCGTCGCTCCCTCGTAATCAACATCAAGCAGCTTGTTCCTCAAGGTGCTAGCCACTACCTCCTTCACTCTGTCGTTGCCCTTGCCCTCTCCCACGCTTATCATGGCGAGGCCGCCATTGCTCATTATGGACCTTATGTCCGCAAAGTCCGTGTTAATCAGGCTTGGGGTGTTTATCGTCTCAGCTATCCCCTTTACCGCCCTGAGCGTGACCTCGTCCGCAACCTTGAACGCCTGCTCAATCGCAAGGTTCGGGTATACGTCCACCAGCCTCTGGTTGTCTATCACTATAAGCGTGTCAACAGTCTTCCTCAGCTCCTCGATTCCCTTCTTCGCGACCTGGATCCTTACCCTCTCAAGCGAGAACGGGAATGTTACCATGCCCACTACTATAGCTCCGCCCCTCTTCGCTATCTCCGCGACCACCGGCGCAGCGCCAGTTCCGGTTCCTCCTCCCATTCCCGCGGTGAGGAAGACCATGTTCGCACCGTCAATCGACCTGTCTATGTCCCCCCTTGAGAAATCAGCGGCCTTGGCTCCCATCTCCGGGAATCCTCCCGCACCCATTCCCCTCGTGAGCGCGCCTCCGATAAGCACACGGTTTATCGCAGGGTTCATGTTGTTGAGCTGTTTAGCATCAGTGTTTATCGCAACCAAGCCAGTTCCGGTTATGCCGACCCTGCTCATCCTCTCTATCGTGTTGCTTCCGCCGCCTCCGACCCCGCAGACCACTATCTTCGCCCTGAAGAGGTCGTAGTTGTCGACCGGCTCGTTCACCGCACTTTCTATGATGTCTATTCAAGCACCCGATTGCAATGAATGTAGTAAAGGAATTAACATATAAAAGGTTATTCTTATTTCGGGCGGCGTGTAAAACCTCTCTACCGCGGTGTTTTTATAGTTTTATGGTACAGTATTACTTGCTTGTCCTGGCCTATTTTAGGTTTAGGTAGAGATTCAACTTAGGTAATGATATGGCTCGAATAAGACCCGCAAGGACTATGAGGAACCTGATGTCACAGTCATGGTCAAGGTACTCGCTGAAGAAGCCGAGGAAGAACTACGTTCGCGCAATGCC
>DATLRT010000033.1:0-4806 GCA_035534575.1 Candidatus Acidiferrales bacterium | reverse complement strand
TGCTGCAAACAACAGAGTGTAATCCATCTCAACACATCAGTCAAGCTCTTCAGGCCTCTTTACGAACTCCCTCCTGTCGTACTTCTCGAAGCTGTAGTCTTTTGTGAGCACAAGGCACTTGGGCGGGCAGACCTCCTCGCAAAGCCCGCAGAAGAGGCACCTCTCGATGTTTATCTCCGGCATCACCTTGGTGCCCTTCTCGGTGTCCACGTCGACCATCGTTATAGTGCTGTTGGGGCATATCCTCTCGCACGCGGAGCAGCTTATGCAGGTCTTCATGTCGAGCTTCTCAATGCCCCTGTAGTTGTCCGTAAGCGCGGGCTTGTTCTCAGGGTACTCCATCGTGTATGGCTTGCTCGCGATCTGCTTGAGCACCTTGAGTATAGGCTTGAGCACCATCCAAATCCCCTATCTAATGAATAACATGAAGGTAATTAATAGGTTAGCTACCGCGAGCGGGGTGAGGTAGGCCCAGCCCATCCTGAGCACGCGGTCCATCCTCATCCTGACGGTCGTGGCGCGTATCACCATGACGAAAATGGTGAGCAGCGCGACCTTTATCATCAGCCATCCGAATGGCGGGATGATGGTCGGCCCCAACCATCCGCCGAGGAACATTATGGAAACCAGCAGCGAGCCAACAAGCACCCTCGTGTAGTCGAGCATGAGTGAGATTAGGTAGTATGGGGCGCTCACCTCGACGAGCCAGCCCGCTATCAGCTCGCTGTCGGCGTCCCTGAGGTCGAACGGAGGCCTCTCAAGCTCTGCGAGCAGGACTATGAAGAAGACAACCAGGCCTACGGGCATGGCAATTATGAACCACCCTGCGCTCTGCAGGTTGACTATGGTGCCGAAGTTGAAGCTGCCCGCCATCATGGCCACGGAGAGCACCACGAGGAACATCGGTATCTCGTAGCTTACGAGTATTATCACGGACCTCTGCGCGCTGATGGATGAGAACTTGTTGCCGCTTGTCCAGCCGATGAGGAACATCAGCAGCGGGGAGAACGAGAGAAGGACGAACACCGCCAGGAGCGCGAGGCTGGTGTTTATGCCGACGAAGGAGTTGGTCAGGGGTATGAAGGCCATTATTACAACGAACAGGCCGAACAGAAGCGGAAGCATGATGGTGAACAGCGGCTTCTCCGCGCTGAACGGGACTATGCTCTCCTTGGAGAGCAGCTTGATGAAGTCCGCTATGTTCTGCAGGAAGCCGAACGGCCCTACGTATGTGGGCCCGTGCCTACCGTGCGCCCTCGCTATTATCTTTCGCTCGAGGTAGCTGAAGACGTACGAGAAGCCGATGATGACGATCGAGAGCATTATGAGGAACAGCACGAGCGCGGCGAGCAGCGATATGGCGGTGAGGGGCATGCCCGAAAGATAGGCGGACAGGAGGGTGTGTATCAGCGAGAAGTACGTACTTACGAATGAGGAGCTGATATCCATCTGAATCGATTATAAATACTAACTTTCATTAATAAATGTATTGCTAGTCATTTGTTAGTGATTTCATGCTCGGAGAACAGGCCGCAAGAATAGTGAAGGAGGGGACGCTCAGGATAAAGGTGAAGAGAGCCGGGATGCTCCAGTTCCAGATATTCAACATAAGGAAGGTCAGGGCTGGCCAGGACGAGTTCGTGGAGCTCTGGCTCGACCGCGTGATAGACATGAGCGAGCTGGAGAGGCTGGCCAACGAGCTGGAGCTCCCAGTAGAGACGCAGAACGGCAGGGCCTTCCCGGAGGGGAAGGGCGCCAAGGACTTCATCTTGGACTGATCGTCAGCAGCGCCGCGTTGATCCGATTTGAATATTCCCTTACTTTAAAGTCCTGCGCATTCTTGACCTCGGGCTGGTTGAGCACGAAATCGAACACCTCGTTGTAGATCGGATTCCTTGCGAGCTGGAGCACCTTGTCGGGAAACTTCATGTAGGCCCTGAACAGCACCTTCCACTCCGCGCCCTCCGGCGAGTTTGCCACGTTTTTGTCCAAAAGCAGCTTTCCGAGAAGGTTCTCCCATTTGTCCGCCACGTAGTAAGCTGGAGTGCGGCCGTCCCTGTTGGGAGTTAGCAGATGTTCACCGTGGTCCGTTATTACCCTGTTGGCGCTCTTCTGTGTCGCCTCGGCAAGCGAGGTGAGCAGATTGATGCCGTTCGCGTTTTGCGATAGCAGTATATCGACCGGGCACCTTGAGGCGAGGGCGAGTATGTGCTCGTTCCTGGAATGGTTCTTGACTATTATGTGTGCCATGTTGGTGTCCTTGTAGGGCACCTCGGCAAGCGAGTGCCTCTGTATGGCGAATTCGGCGAACATGGCGAACTGGGTCGCGTTCCTCTTTACGCTCTCAAGTATGTTGCCCTTTATTCCCGCCTCCGCGTTTATTATGTCCCCGGCCAGCTTGTGTGGATCCAGATGCTTCGAGAGCTCCAGCTTGGACAGCTCGTGCTCAAGCTTCCTAAGCCTGACCACGTCCTCGGAGAGCCTGCCGCCCGCGCTTTCCGTCTCCATCGCCTCACCATAAGGTTATGGGTTTGGAGCTATTTAGAGCTTGGCAGACCCTACGTCAGCGGAACCCGGAGTTGGTGATGTTCAGCTCGCCGGTGGTAACTACCGCCCTGTTCTGGTACGTATAGTTGAGCGTGAGCAGGTAGCTCGTCGCTGGGCTGACCACAGGTATCGGCAGGTTGGCGCATAACAGCTTAAGGTTAGCGGAGCCTCCGGTGTTTATCGTGGTGTTGACGGTGACATTGGCCCTCACCCCGGGCACATAGCATGCGGCGCGGTTCAGGGTGAGCGGGCCGGAAAGGTTGTTGGTGATGTTAACATAGGCCGTGTTGTTCGTGTAGTCGTATGCCGTCACCTTGCAGCCTATCGAGGAGTTTCTAACCGTGCAGAAGTTGGTGAACGCGGATCCCCACTTTGTTGAGTTCTGGGATATGTTGAGAGCCCTTATCAGCGATACGGCGTTGACGTGCGCAGCCGCGGAGTTGGTCTGGTTGATGAGCGAGAAGAGCTGCAGCACGTACTTGCTGCCTATCTGCACCGAGTTGACCAGAGCGAAGCCGTTGGCCACCTTCCCGTCCCTCGGCACCACGTACACCGAGCAGACATTGGTGGTGCCATTGCCGTAGGCAAGCCCCCTGCATATCTGCGTGGTGTTGTTGCGGGTGGCATTGGCCTTCTGGTTCGACTGTATTATGCTCGTGAAGAAGCCGAAGTTGTTGTAGAACATGCTGGCTACGCCGAACGTGGCGTTGGAATATGATATCGATGAGCCGACAAGCGAGGTGTTCTTATAAGAGAACTTAGCCCGGTATGCGGGTATTGCGGAGTTGGCCTTGAGCGCGGTTACAAGCACGTTCGCCTCAGTCGGCTGATACGATGTGGCCGCCATGGCCGCACAATTGCCCGCCATGCTGTCGTTGAAGTACGACACTATCTTCGTCCATCCGCCCGCGTAGAGGGTGCACATGCTCGTGGTGTTGCTCACCCTTGTGAAACCGATTGGAGAGTTTGTGCTGCCGACCGTCTTGGACTGCAGCCCGAATGTGGAGACTATGTACTGAACGTTCTGCGGTGTCTCGACGCCCTGCAGCCATAGAGTGTATGCGGATGTGCCGTTTGTGTAGTTGACATATGCGCCGTTGGCGTATGCGGTTCCCTGCACCAGATTCTCGGCAACCTTGGTCACTATAGCCTGCGGTATAGCGAACAGGTTGTTGAATATCGATATGTTGTACCTGTCGGCTATTGCGGATGAGGACTCAAGCCCCACGTTGGCGAACGAGAAGCTCTGGCTGTATGTCACGTTGCTGTTGGGTATAGAGGTGAATATGTCTGCCTGCGCAGCCTGGGTTACGTTTATGCTGAGCGATGCGGCGGTGGTATTCCTGTTTGTGAGCGGGAGCACGTGCGCCGAGTCGGCTACGGCCGAGAACTGGTAGGTGCCGTTCCTCTGGAAAGTGTAATTTGTAGCAACTGCGACGGTCTTGTTAGCAGGCAGCGATATCCTGTAGTAGCTGAGCTCGCTGCCGTTGAGGTAGAACCCTACCACGAGGTTGCTTATGGAAGATCCCTTGTTCTGGAGCACTATCGCGAAGTGGGCCGTCTGGTAAGGGTAGACGGGCTGCGTGCTGTTCGTGACCAGCGCCAGCTTCACGTTGTAGGACGGCGTTGAGAGCACCAATGCGGCGACCAGCGCCACCGCCACTATGACTATCGCGATTCCCGCGTACAAAACAATGTTCTTGTCCATATCATCTACCCTTCAGTTCCTTTATGACAGCCCTTGTCTTGTCCTTTATCGGGCTGGTAAGCGAATCTATGTAATTGCTGACCCATGCGTCGGCATCGTACCTGTCCCCCATCTGCGGGGCGGTGAGGAAGTACCTCCCCTTGGCGTTGTCAACGATATTGGCCTTCTTCAGCTGTAGCAGGTGGTATCGGAGCGTCTTCTCGTTTATCTCGCTCCATGTCTCGTTTATATACGTGGACATCTCCTCCACCGAGGGATCCTTCCTCTGGCCGAACTGGAAGTAGAACACCGAGTCGAGAACGGATATTGCGGTCAGCCTCGACTCTCCGGGGCTTATCACGCCGAGCGTGAGGGCCAGCCACCTGACTATGGACCTCCTGGTCTCCACTACCTCCTTGGTGATCCTGAGATTCCTCAATGTAAGCTCCTGCTCTATCAGGTTTGCCTCGTTTATTTCCATGAATCGCACTGCTTTGTTGACAGGATAGACTAATCTGCTTGAATCTATAAATATCTTAGTGTTGAGTATAACTTGCAATCTACGCTTCCTG
>DATLRT010000032.1:0-7119 GCA_035534575.1 Candidatus Acidiferrales bacterium | reverse complement strand
ATCATAATATCAACCTTGCAATCGCGATAATCATATTTATGCACTGTCAGCTATTTAATTGCTTTTATCTTATATAGTTTATAAATCAGGGTTTAAAGGGTTTTGCATGGATGCCAAGGAGGCCTATCAGGCCGTGCTGGGGGAGGTCAAGAAGCACATCGCCGGAAAGGAGGATGTGATAGAGCTCATGTTCATAGCCCTTGTGGCCAACGGGCACGCACTGCTTGAGGGAGTCCCGGGAGTGGCGAAGACCACCATGACAAAGGCGCTGGCAGACGCGGTGCAGGCGGAGTTCAAGCGTATCCAGGGAACCCCCGACCTCCAGATAAAGGAGATAACAGGATACCCTTACATGGACGAGGGAAACAACATAAAGTTCAAGAAGGGCCCCCTGTTCTCCAACATACTCCTCATAGACGAGCTCAACAGAACGCCACCAATGACGATGAGCGCCCTGCTTGAGGCGCTGGAGGAGAGGCAGGTCACCGTTGCTGACAACACCTATCCGCTCGACAGGCCGTTCATCGCCTTCGCCACGCAGAACCCGCTCAACATAGAGGGAACGAACCCGTTGCCGAAGGTGCTGGCCGACAGGTTCATGATGAGGATTGCGGTCACTTACCCCTCCGAGCAGGAGGAGGAGGAGATGTTGAGGATAAAGGAGAGGGAGGCAAAGACCAAGGTAGAGAAGGTCATCAGCACTGAGGACATACTGCGATTCCAGGAGGAGGTCAAGGCGATAACGATATCGGATGAGGTCATCAGTTACATTACCAAAATAGTGGACACCACCAGGACGGACATACACGTGGTCATGGGAGGAAGCCCTAGGGCCGAGATAAGCTTCATGCAGTGCGCAAAGGCCAAGGCGATGATAGAGGGAAGGAAGGAAGTCACGATAGACGACATAAAGTTCCTTGCCAAGCCGGTGCTCAGCCACAGGCTGGTAGTCAGGTCCACAGGAGGAATAGGGGTCAACGGAATAATAGACGGCGTAGTGGCTTCAGTAAAGTGAGATTTCAGAAAGAAACAGACAGTATTACCTTGTTCTTCTAGCCCGCCTTCGGGGCGTGGTTCCCTTGCCCAGCACGGATGATTCGAACTCCTTTGTGAACTCGTTGGAGGATATTGATACCATCATCAGCCCGGTGAAGCCGCAGACTATTATCAGCGTGATGGCCGAGACGAACAGTATGTATGTCGAGTTGGCAGAGGGGTTGGCGCCGCTGAGGTTCATCAACGCTATGAAGAACACTGCCCAGAGCGCTATCGCCCCCACCGCAATCTCGTGGTACGAGTGCCTGAAGAGCATAAGTATCGAAAGATAAAGTATCCAGAATACGCCGCCGAAGCTGAATAGCAGCACAAGCGGTTCTATCGCGCTGCTGAAGTAAAGCATCGGTGTGACGAATGCGAGCGCGCCAAGCACTATGGCAATCATCCATATTCCCATGTACTTGGAGTGGTGCCTGTGCTCCTCGTTGGTGAGGAACTTGACGCATGATGTGTGAGCCCTGATGAAGTTGGCCACCAGCACCACTGCGGTAACCGTGATGAGGAATCCCCAGAAGAGTATTGAGCCGGTGATATTGCCTGCGCCTGTCGCCCCAAGCATGGAGCTGAACGCGACGCCTATTGCCATCGCCACCGCGAACGTTATCAGGGATATGCCGAGAGCCTTCCTGTAGGCGAAGCCCCAGTACCTCTTTACGTGCTCTCTTGCGTAGTGCATCCGAACCCACTAAATGATAATATCAAAAGCTTAAAAGGCTTGCGGGAATGTCCGGGCTCAAATCATGGAAGTATGAAGAATATCAGGTTCCCGAGGGTGAGAGATATTATCACGCCCACCAGTATCGGCAGGGCCAGCGGCACCGCGTCCTTGTACACCGGAAGCTTGATCGATACCCGCTTTGCCCTCATCTCGCTTATCAGCTTGGCAGAGAGCAGGCGGTCGAAGCTCCTCACCTTCTTCTTGATTGCCGCTATCTGCTTAAGGGTCATAAGGTTGAATGCCACTATGTCGCCCTCGTCGAACTTCCTGTAGTCCACGTACTCGACCATGGAGTCGGTTATCGGCTTCTCGAAGATTATCATGAGCGTAGAGAATATCAGCATTATGAGCAGTATGGCCACTCCGGCCAGCATTATCCTCAGCTCCACGAACATGAATATTATGAATAGAAGATAGGCGGACGTTATCAGCGCGGACTTTAGCACCGCCTGCCTGCTGACAAACGAGAGCAGCGGCTTCTTGGTCATGCGCCTAGCCTTTGGCAGGTAGTAAAGAGGCACAGTCACAAGCGCAACCATTCCGGTGCATACGAATACTGAGATGATCGTGGGGAGCCCGAACTGGCTTGGCATCCCCGCCAGGAACGGTACCGGCTGCAGTGGAAGCATCAGCGATATCGCCGCGAACTCTATTATGTCAGCGGCGCCTATCTGACCTATCTTGTAAACCACGTAGCCGACGCCTATGACTACGAGCGCTATCCCTACGCTCTCGTAGATCAGCGACGGGGTCTGGTACAGCAGAGTGAGCGCAAGGCCGTATGCCAGTGTGGCGTAGGCGAATACAGTGGGGACGTTCCTCTTGTTGAACACGTCGAACAGCATGTACACTGTCGCGATTATGATCAGGCTCGCAATCCTGAGGTAGAAGAAGTCCATCCGATCAACCGCAGGCTCAGTGCACTAGCCTGCTGAACCTCGAGTCCGCCTTTGCCCAGTCGATGTTGGCCACCAGCGCGTTCAGGTACGCCGCCCTGTCTGGTCCGTACTTGTGGTAGTAGGCGTGCTCGAATATGTCAGCAGCTATGAGCGGGACAGAGCCGACTATGCCGCCCTGGTTGTGGACGTCGAATATGAAGTTCCTCAGCTTGCCGTCAGTGAGCACATCTGCGCAGAGCGCGACCCATCCCCTTCCCGACTTGCCGGTTGCTATGAAGTCAGCCTTCCATGCGTCGAAAGATCCGAAGTCCTCGACTATCTTCTTGATTAACTGCGAGTTGGCATCGTAAGCGCCGTCGCCGCCCATCGTGTCCCAGTAGACCTCGTGGAGCACCATGCCGTTGCCGTTCCAGGTCTCCTCAGACTTGAGCGACCTGAACAGGCTGTAGTTTGCGTTCGCCTTGCTCCTGTCAACCGTGACGAGCTCCTTCTCTATCTCGTTCCTCTTGTTGACGTAACCAGCATAGTGAGTGTCGTGGTGCCACTTGTACGTGTCCTCGTCCATAAGCTCCTTCAGCTTGTCGAATGCCACAGGCATGGGCTTTACAGTGTGATTTGCTTCTGAGTTGCTCATCGTCTCACCTTATATGATTCTGGCACAAAAGGTATTAAAACAATGGTTTGGTAATACTCTATCGATAAGCCGATGCGAGCCAGAGTGCTCAATAGGCCCGGTTATGGTGCGCTTCAGATGGACTACAAAGGCATAACAGCAAAGTGGCAGGCCGCATGGAAGGAGGCCAGGGTCTACGAGGTCGAGCCTGACGAGAGGAAGGGGATGCTCGTCACCGCCGCGTTTCCGTACGTCAACGCGCCGCAGCACATGGGTCACCTTAGGACCTACGGCAGCGCAGACACCTACGCGAGATACAAGCGCATGCGCGGACTCAACGTCCTCTACCCAATGGGCTTCCACGCGACCGGCACTCCTGTGCTCGCCTTCGCAAAGAGGATAAGGAACAACGACCAGGATTTGATAGAGGAACTGAAGAGGCACTACCACATACCGGACGAGGACATAAGGAAGATGGTAGACCCGGTCTTCATCGCCAACTACTTCATGAGTGAGATGGAAACTGGGATGAGGCTCGCCGGTTACGGGATAGACTGGAGGAGAAGGTTCGTCTCGATAGAGCCTATATTCAGCAAGATGGTGGAGTGGCAGTTCCAGCTGCTCAAGCAGAAGGGATACATAACCCAGGGAAGGCACCCGGTGGGTTGGTGTACCAACGAGAACAACGCGGTTGGGCAGCACGACACGAAGCACGACCTCCAGCCGGAGATAGAGGAGATAACAGCGGTGAAGTTCAAGGATCCGGATGGCGGTGCCTTCTTCCCGTGCGCCACATATAGGCCGGAGACAATCTACGGAGTCACGAACATATTCGTCAACGAGGAGCTCGATTACGTCATAGCGAAAATCGGCGATGAGAGATTCTATCTAGCCAAGGAGGCGGCGAAGATGCTTGAGTACCAGTTCGGCATCGCTGTAGAGAAGGAGATGAAGGGCAAGGAGCTGCTTGGCAAGAAGGCGGTCAACCCGATCAGCAACGAGAGCGTGGTGGTGCTGCCCGGCTTCTTCGTGAAGGGCGACGTCGGCACCGGGGTTGTGATGAGCGTACCTGCGCACGCGCCGTTTGACTACGTTGCGCTTGAGAGGCTCAAGGCAAAGGGATACCCCGTACCTGAGATGCAGTACAAGAGGATTATAGAGATAGAACCCTTGGGAGGGATGACAATAGGCAGGTCGCTGAGCGATGTGGCAACAGGACAGACAAAACCGCTGCACCCCGAGATACCTGCGCTAGCCTACCTTGAGATACTTAACACGAATCCCGATGCGATAGACGACATGATAGAGTTCGCCACAAAGCTCGCCTACAGGGAGGAATCGCACTGGGGAAAGATGCTGGTTGGCAAGTACGCGGGAATGAGCGAACCACAGGCCAGGGACAAGATAAAGGCGGACCTGATCGCCAGCAAGGACGCTTTCGAGATATATACGATAGGAAACACCGAACCGGTTGTGTGCAGGTGCGGAACAAGGGTTATAGTCAAGATAGTGGAGAACCAATGGTTCATAAACTACGGCGACCCCTCATGGAAGGAGGATGTGAGAGGGGCGCTGAAGGAGATACGCATCTTCCCAGAGAAATACAGGTCCACTTTCGAGAAGGTGGTGGAGTGGATAGACGTCAGGTCTGCAGAGAGGGAGCAGGGACTCGGCACAAAGTTTCCATTCAACCCGGACCACATAATAGAATCCCTGTCAGACTCTACGATATACATGTCGCTCTACACCTTCTACCAAATACTTAAGTCAAACAGCGTGCAGCCGGAGCAGCTCAAGCAGGAGTTCTTCGATTACGTTTATCTCGGAAAGGGCACGCCCGAGTCGGTCTCTTCAGCAACAGGGCTTGACTCAATGCTCGTCAAGAGATGCAGGGAGTCTTACGGCTACTGGTATGCGGACACGGCAAGATTCTCCGGCCCAGACCTTGTCTGGAACCATCTTACCATGTACATATTCAACCATGTCGCCCTTTTCGACAAGGACAAGTGGCCGAAGGAGATAGTCACAAACGGCTTCGTAACATACGAGGGCGAGAAGATGAGCAAGAGCCTGGGCAACATAGTGCCGCTCAAGGAGGGTCTTGAGAAATATGGCGCAGACCCGCTGAGGTTCGTCCTCATCGCGGGGGCGGACCTTGACACGGAGACCGATTTCAGCGCCGAGGCGGTGAGCAGCGTCACATCGAGGAACGAGTTCATAAGCAGGTCAATCGAGAACCTGGCGGGAATGAAGAGCAAGGAGCTCTCGCACATGGATTTCTGGCTCTACTCAAAGCTCAACTCCAAGATAAATAGGGTAACTGAATTGATGGACAGCATAAGCCTGAAGAACGCATACACCGACGCATATTTCAACTCAGTGACGGAACTGAGGCTTTACAACGAGAGGGGAGGCAGCAACGAGATAGTTGTCAGGGAGTTCCTGGAGGCGGTGGTGCTGATGATGGCCCCCATAATGCCGCACGTGGCTGAAGAGTTCTGGCACATGCTGGGCAAGCAGAGCCTCGTGGTCGGAGAGAAGTGGCCCCAGTTCAACGAGCAGATGGTGAGCAAGGAGGAGGAGGCAGTGGAGGAGATGATAGCCAACACGGTCAACGACGTCATCCAGGGAATCTCGCTCTCGTCGAAGATAGACGCGAACAAAGGCAAGAAAGTCTCGGAGATCAAGCTGATTATCGCTGACGACTGGAAGCTAAGGGCTTACAACTCGCTTGCGGGCTCGAAGAGCATGCCCGCTGCGATGCAGGACAAGTCGCTCGGCGAAATAGACAAGGAGGCGCTTGCCAAGTTCCTCGGCCAGTTCGCCAAGCGTATGAAGAGTCTCACGCCTATGAGCGAGGTGAGCTCCGCCAACTCGATGGCCGGATTCAAGGACGCCGCGGCATACATCTCCGACAAGGTGGGCGCGCAGGTAGTGATTGAGGCGGAGAAGGAGTCGAAGTCACAGAGGGCATCGAGGGCGCTGCCGGACAAGCCGAGCATAGACATATCGTGGATCTGATGGGACTTCTCAACAAGTACGAGGCTTTCATATTCGACTGGGACGGCACGCTGAACGGGATGAGGTTCGCACTGAGGCTGAACGAGAGCGTGAAGCACGCGTTCAAGATGTGGAACAAGGACAGCTCGATGAAGGACTTCGGCAAGATGAACATAGACCTAAGGAGGAAGAGGCTGTCTGGAGAGGTGCGCAAGAACAGCATACTGGTTCCGTTGGCGGAGATTCCATTTTACATGAGCAAGCCCAGGCTGCAGAACGGCACCGGGCAACTGCTGGAGAGGCTGAGGAAGGCGGACAAGTACATGGCCATAGTATCAAACGGCAACGAGCACAGGCTGATGAGGGAGCTTGAGCTTCTGGGGATATCGGACTACTTCGACATAATATCGAGCGCGAAGTCGCTCAAGGCGATGAAGCCCAACCCATCGGGCATAATGGCGGTTGTGAAGACGCTGGGAGTCGGAGGCAGAAGGTCTATATACATAGGCGACATGGTTGACGACGTGATATCTGCAAAGCTGGCGCATGTGGCATCGTGCGCTATAGCGGACGGATTCGACAGCTACCACAGGCTGAAGAGCATGAAGCCTGATTATATATTCAAGACTATAGAGGCATTCGAGAAGGCCCTGTGAGAATGCAATAAATATCTATGCTGATAAGGCATAGGTGATATGATGAGCGGCAAAGGGCTGAAGCAGCAGTCGGCGCTGGAGCTGCTCACCACTTACTCCTGGGCTCTCCTGATAATCGCGGTCTTCGTTGCGGCTGTGGCGGTGATAAACAGCGCAAGACCCGCAACCAACTACCTT
>DATLRT010000031.1:0-2859 GCA_035534575.1 Candidatus Acidiferrales bacterium | reverse complement strand
CGTCGCAAAGACGTACGAGGCCCTGCAGATGGCAAGGCAGTCAGGAACGATAAGGAAGGGAGCCAACGAGGTGACCAAGAGCGTCGAGAGGGGGCTCGCATCATTCGTTGTCATAGCCGCCGACGTCGAGCCGGAAGAGGTTGTCGTACACCTGCCCACGATATGTGAGCAGAAGAAGATAGTATACTCATTCGTACCGAGCAAGGTAGAGCTCGGAAAGGCGATAGGCATGAGCGTCCCCTGCACCGCAATAGCGGTGGAGAAGGAGGGCAGCGCAGCATCGCACATAAAGGACATCAAGGCCAAGGTCTCGGGCTCAGCGCCAAAGGAGGCCAAGACAGAGGCTCCGAAGGCTGCGGAGAAGGCTCCTCACAAGAAGGAAGAGCCGAAGTCCGAATAATAAAATAATAAATCATAATCAATGATCGGCATGGCAGACCAGCAACCACAACAGGCCCATCAGCTCGCGGGATTCCTCGCGGAGATAGTGGATATAAACACGGAGGCGAAGACGGGAATCTCCGGAGAGATATACTCCGTCTCCTGCAGGATACTCGAGGGCAATGACAAGGGCAGGATAATAAGGAGGAACGTGCTGGGCCCCATAAAGATCGGCGACATAGTCAGGCTCCCCGACACGAGCAGGGAGGCAAGGGAGATAAAGGTAAAGTGACGGTGTCTTCATGAAGTGCACTTATTGCTTGAAGGAGCTGAGGAAGGGAACGGGCACGATGTTCGTGCACACCACGGGCACGATAAACTACTTCTGCTCGAACAGGTGCTACAAGACCCAGATCTTCACAAAGAGGAAGATAAACCCCAAGCTCACCCGCCTGGTAAAGAAGTAACCACCGCGCTGTACGAAAGCTTTTTAGGAATATATTCCCACCAATTAGCGGTAGTTAGGGATGGCAGACAAGCGCACGCTGATATTCATATTCTTACTGATGGGCGGGATAGCCACGCTCATGGGCGGAATCGCGAGCACATTCATCAGCCTCGCGCTGCACAGCACAAGCGCAGTCGCGCAGTTCATACCGATCTACAACACCTTCAGCTTCTACTCGCTTCTAGGAATGATGTCGGGCATAATGCTCGTGATAGCCGCGCTCGAGGTACACCACAACAGGAGGAAGGGATCGATAAAGTACTGGTCCACGGTGGCGCTCGCGTTCGCGGTAATAAGCCTGTTCGACGGCGGCGGACTTGTGCTGGGCTTCATACTGGCGATAATAGGTAGCATGATAGGGCTCACCGAGTGAGCCGTTTATCTTCCTACCAACGCCTTCCGCGAAGGCTTAAATAATCCACACCCTAACAGTTGTTACAGTGCGTGAATGTCATCATTCAATTCTGTCCCGCATCCTGTTTCTCGCGACAAGCTCTCATCCTCAAAAGCGTCAGCATCCCCGTCCGAGTTAGTGCAGCAGCTGCAGACGATGGGGACGAACAACATTGAGATACTCAAGCGCATAAGGGCCATAGGCGGCGCGGGCGTTGCCAACGGCGTCACATCGGAAATGTTCAAGCTTTCGGATAACGATTACAAGGTACTTGTCCACAACCTGAACAGGATAGACTTCGCCATCAAGAAGGGGCTCGACACAACCAAGCTGAGGAAGATTGCCAGCGGGGAGAATGGCGGGCTGCACGAGAAGGCCTACGCTGTTCTGCTTTTCATAAGTGACTCCGACATGAAGATACCGGACCTGCTTGAGGAGCTGGGCATAACAGGTGGTGGTATAACCGAGCTGCTCGACACCAAGTTCAATGGGGATCACAACAAGATGCACGAGTGGATCATGGGCAAAGCCTACGGTCTGCTTATCAGGTAACTGCATCGGTGCTGGGACAGAAGGTTAAAGAACCTATCACGCTGAGAAATATTCGGGTGCGCCAGTGAGATCGGCAGTGGACTGCTTCGATGCGGCAAGGGCCCATCAGGAGTTCAGGGAGATGTGCAACGGCCTTCTGAAGCCGCTTGCCAGGAAAGACGGAGTCCTCTATGTCAACGCGATGATAGACGTCGAGCAGATAAACCGGTTCGATTTCGGCAGCAGCCCGCGCGCAGACAAGAACGCCATAATCTGCATAATAACGATAGGGCTTCGCGGAAGCGACATCACTAATGCGATAGACAGGTCGTGCGCCGGCGACGTAAGAAGATTTTATGACAGCCTGCTGCGGAATCCGGGCAACACGCCCACGCTCAGCGAGCTCCTGGTTCACTAGCCCTTTTCCCTCTCCGTTATCTCCTCAACCTTGACGTCACCGTCTCCCTCCTTGAACGAGTCCCCCATCACGTTGCTTATGCCGAACTTCATCAGCTTGGCCTGGTACTTCGAGAGGAATATCTTGCGGCCCGCCATGTCCTTTATTATGTAGGCGCCGCTGTCGTCCACGGTGACGATGATGTACTCATTGCCCTTGCTTATCCTGTAGCTCTTGGCCATCCACTAGCCTTCGCACTTTATGCCCTTGCCGAACTCCAGCCTCTCAGCGATAGCGCCGTCCTCGTCATAGACGTATGCGATTATCGACACCGGGTACTCGTCGGGGAAGTTGTTGACGCTGGTGTACAGCCTTATCGGCTTCGCAAGCGTGCCGCTCGGCTTGAGTATGCCTATCCTCGTCCTCCCTATGTTGAGCTCCTTGTCGTGCGCCAGCGTCAGCGGAGGCTTCACGTTTATGTCGCACTCGCACCAGAATGTCCTGGTAGGGTCGAGGCTCTTCATCGTTATCGTCATGACCGTCTCGTTCTTGGTGTAGGGCTTGAGCACCTTCGGCTCGAATTCTGCTGCAAGTTCAACGGTCGCCAAGGAATCATCAGCAATCAGGAAGCGTAGATTGCAAGTTATA
>DATLRT010000030.1:0-6731 GCA_035534575.1 Candidatus Acidiferrales bacterium | reverse complement strand
CCAGAGGGGTGCGAAGCTCTAAATGGCTGAGATTTGCCCCAGATGCGGATTACCCACTGAGATTTGCGTATGCAACGTCCTCGAGCGTGAGACCGAGACCAAGATAAGGGTCTTCACCAAGAAGGCGAAGTTCAACAAGTTTGTCACCATAGTCGAAGGCATAAGTCCGGAGGAGATAGAGCGCACTGCGAAGAGCCTGAAGCGCATACTCGCCTGCGGCGGCACCTACAAGGACAACTACATAGAGCTGCAGGGAGGCCAGAAGGAGAAGGCGAAGAAGGCCCTTCTCAGCATAGGCTACAAGGAGAGCAACATAGACGTTGCATAGTCCATTTTAATGGAATTGGATTACTATCTCTTTTATATTTGAGGATTCAGGATATTAACTGCAAATATACCTGATGATCCTTTTGGGTTGTCAGGATTTTTCTATTTGTGTTTTGGATGGAAGACACGATAGTATTCTTGGACGTGGGTTATCTAGACAAATAAGGCCTTTGCTGTATTACTACATTAACCTCTCAATCCAGCCTAAATTGATTGTTTCAAAAGACCTGTTGGCAGTGATAGGAAAACCGGATTCAGTTACATTGGAAAAGGCAGATTTCGAGAAGAATCGGTATCTTCCAAAATACTAAAATAAGCAGGAGCTACTTAAGCTCCCTAAGGAACTTAGTCACATCCTCGCGTATTACCAGCCCCGTCACTATCGCGCCTACGCCTATGGTTGCGGTGGTGCCGGTCATGATCGGGTGGGCGACCGCCTGCCTGAGAAGCTCTGCGCCTACAATCCTTGCGGTCTCCACAACAACGGCGAAAGCTCCCGCGCCCGTGATGAGGTAGCTTGCGTACTTCAGCTGTGTGAGTTGCCTCTTTAGTTGCGTCATAGTATCATATGCCCTTGAACTCCGATACGCCCGAGTAGGGCCAGCTCACGACCTTGAGCTCCCTGCCCTCTATCCTCAGCTCTATGCCGTGCTCCTGCCTCAGCATGCCCTCCATCCTTGATGCCGCTTCCTTGGTCAGCAGCCTGAGGTCCTTCACCTGGTAGGCCATGGAGTCCAGCTCGGTGTCCCTGGAGCGTACCTCGCTTTGGCCCCGCATGATGGCGTTCTTTGCCTCCTTGATCTGCTCGTCGATCTCCAGCACCCTGCCCTCTATGCCCCTTGCCCTCTTCAGCATCGGTATGAGCTCTATGCCATTGCCGCCTGTCTTGAGGATGCTGTCGCACGTGGCGATGAGCTGCGGCCTCGCCCCCTCGTTCTTTATGCGGACGCTGGGCCTGTTCAGCAGCCTGCTGAGCGCCTCCACCTTGGACATGAAGTCCTCCTCGCTGTTGGGGCGCTGCTCGGTGTCGATTATGGTGAACGCGTTGTTCAGGTAATCGGTGAGCCTGCCGTGGAGGTTGCTCATCTCGTGGTCGTACCACTGCGAGATCTCCCTGAGCGGCGAGAGCACCTGGTCCACAGCCGCCTCGGATTGCTGCAGGTGGCCGGCGATTGCGGTGCGGCTCCTTTCCAGCAGCTTCAGCCTCTTCTGCATCTTTATCAGGTCCAGGCTCGCCTTGGTCATGTCCCTGCGCCTGAGCTTGTTCGACTCGGCGTCCAGGGATTGGAGCCTGTCAAGCCCGCTGTCGAGCCTCTCGAACTTCTTGTAGATGGAGTCTATCTCCTTCTCCTGTACCTCCATCACTTCGCCTATGCTCGTGCCGATGGAAGAAAGAGTTTCCCTTATGTCAATTATCCTCATGAACATCTTGGGATCGTTGAAGAGCGTCGTGGGACTGTTGATGGCGGTCATCAAGCCGTCAACCATGTAGCCTAGCTCGACAGCGGAGAGTGTCCCTTCGGATAATGCCTTCCTGTACTTCTGCTGAAGGAATTGGAATTGCTTTACTCCCATGCGGTATTCCCTGACTGTGGCCTGATTAGGTTCCTCGGTGATATCCAGGAACTGGAGAAGTGCGTCTGTTATCTCGCGCCTGTACGCCTCTATGTGCTTCTTGGACTTGTCCTGATACAGCTCCTCCTTGCCCTTCGCGAGTAGCGCCTTCCACTGCGCCTCAAGGCTGGCCGGCTTGCTTATGGTCCTTAAATTTTGTTTATCGTTCATGGTAAATCCTAGGTTGGTTTTTATCGTAATCTAATCCAAATCAGACTGATTGCCCAGTAGCCACCTTTCTCAGCGCCTCGAATATCTCCTTCGATGCGGGCGGCCTTGGCAGGAGATCCAGATGTCGGTCTATTGACCCCCTTACGCCTCGTCTTATCTCCTCTTCGGAAAGATGGAACCTCTTTACGTCCTCCTGGTTGTCCTTACTTTTGAACAGGAGCTCTGCCACCTTCCTCACAGCCATATCCCTCGCCTTCTCAAGGTCGTAGCTGGTGTAAGGCAGCTTGAAGCTCTTGTCAGTCTGCAGTATCTTTGTGTATTGCTCCCTCCACTTGTTGAGCGTCCAGTTGCCCATCATATCCAACTCAACAGCGTTGCCGGATAAAACAGGAGCTACCTTGTTGAGCGGTATCTCGGTATACCATTTCCTTCTTTCCCTGTTCATCTTATCAAGTATAAATTCGGTTTTCGTTATATAAATAGGTTTTCGGATAGGTTTAAATACGTATTAAGCCTTGGCGCACAATCCAAATCACAGCAGTTATCGGATGACCCCTTTTGGTTGTCAGGATTTTCTATCCGTTTGGGCTCTTTGCCTTAAGGCCAAAACGCTTCATGCGCCCGAAATGCTTGATATTCTTGGTAAGCACAGCCAGATCCCGATTTATGCAGATGGCGCCTATCACTACATCCCTGAAATCAAGCTTCTGCCCCTTGCTGTCCAGTGATGCCATCATCATACCCGCAAGTTTCACATCCTCAACCGACAGATCCATTACGGTTATGCTGCCGCTTAGCGCGTCTATCAAGGCCAAGTCGCTGGCTTTGCCGGATTTGTATGCACCGTAATAAAGCTCCAGAATGTTTATCATAGTGGTGCTGACGCCCATGGAGCTTAGCGCAAGAAGTTCACTTAGCGGTGCATGTCCCCTTATCATGTCCACGATAAGATCAGTATCTAAGCAGACGATTGCCATTTAACGCGCACCAGTGGAAAATCTTTTGACTTACCGTAAAACTTCCTCACGTTAAAGGAAAAAAGCCTCTTTACTATGGACTTTACATCACTGGCGTTTGCCCTTCTGGGCACCTCGACAACTACCTTCTTCATCTCCACGGTATAATTGGGCGTGCAATTAATAAAAACCTATCGTGGCTAATTCCTTTTATGGAGCTGAGCCGTGATGCGATATTGCGGGCACTGGAGTCGAACGACAGGAATATCAAAAAGCTTGGTGCGACGGGTGTGGGTCTGTTTGGTTCTTATGCGAGGGGGGAGCAGAGGTCCGAGAGCGACATAGACATACTGGTCGAGTTCTCCAGTGGAAAGAAGAGCTTCCACAACTACATGCAACTGAAGCTGTTCCTGGAGAGGATATTCAAGCGTAAGGTGGATTTGGTGATGAGGGATCCCATAACGCCGGAGCTGAAGCGGAGCATATTGGAAAGTACCATATTAAAGCCTTGATGCAGAAATCCAATCATGGCAGTGATGGGGATAGAGTGCAGCGCCCACACCCTCGGGATAGGGGTCGTTGATGCGGGGAAGGTTCTCTCCAACCGGAAGTCCATGTTTCCCATAGGGAACAAGGGGCTGATTCCGGCCCGCGTGTCTGATTTCCATGCCAAAAACGTAAGATCCACAGTAAGGGCTGCGCTCAAGGCAGCCGGGCTGAAGATGTCGGACATAGAGGCTGTAGGCTACACCAAGGGGCCAGGCTTGGGTCCTTGCCTTCGCATCGGGCAGGTTGCCGCCCTTGCGATATCGGAGTCTTATGGCGTCCCCATCTACCCTGTCAACCACGGTGTTGCGCACATAGAGGTTGCAAAGCACATGGGCAAGATGAGGGACCCTCTCGCGCTCTACGTCAGCGGAGGTAACTCCCAGATACTTGCGCTTGATGCCAAATCCTTCCCGCACTATCACATCTATGGCGAGACCTTTGACATCGGGGTGGGTAACATGCTGGACAGCTTCGCGAGGGAGGCCAAGCTGAATCCCTCTTGGGGCTCCACAGTAGCCAAGGTTGCAACTGGCGGGCGTTATTTCACCATGCCTTACACGGTCAAGGGGATGGACTTCACTTTCTCTGGCCTCCTCACCAACGCGGTAAGGTCGCTCAAGGGCCACAAATTGGCGGATGTTGCTTACTCCCTTCAGGAGACCGCGTTCTCAATGCTGTGCGAGGCCACTGAGCGCGCCCTCCTTCTTACTGGAAAGAGGGAGATAGTCCTTTGCGGCGGTGTTGCCCAAAGCGCGAGGCTGCAGGAGATGGTCAAGATAGTGGCAGGGGACCACAAGGCGCTTTTCTACGTGGCCCCAAACGAGTTCAACAGCGACAACGGGGCGATGATAGCCCTGGTCGCTGAGAAGATGATGGATGCACAGATGACAAGCAAGCCGTCGGACTGCACAATTGACCAGAAATACAGGATAGACGGGGTTGGGATATCCTGGAAATAGGCACAACAATGGCGTACGGAAAGGCTTAAATATATTGGTTACCTAATAGGTAACTATGACCATAAGTGTGCCGCAGTACGCTTTGAGGGCGTACGCGTTGTTCTACACCAGGCACGGCTCCACTGGCGAGTTTGGCCAGGGCGACTTGGACTGGATGGTGGGACAGAGCATGAGGAAGAAGATATTCTCATCGTTGTTGCGCTCGGGGTGGATAACCAAGAGGTCCAGAGCCACTTACGCTTGCGTGAGCCCGGAGAGGGCGGTGAGGGGCTTGTTGGAGTTCAGGGTTCCGGAGGTCATCAAGGCAGCCAGCAGGCCATACGCCTTTACCGGATTGTCGGCAATAGAGATCTGGAGCGATTACTCGTATGTCCAGAGGGGCATGGAGAGGTCACCGTACTTCATAAATGTGTTGAGAAAGGACTTGACGTATTGGCGGGCCTTTTTCAACAAACACGACGTCCCATTTTATTTGGATGAGGGGACCACCATTGGAGAGTACGTGATATTGATCCCTGTAGAGCGCGTCTCTGCGACCGAAATGAGAGGATTGAAGGTGATAGGCTTGGCAGAGACCGAGAGATTGGCCAAGTCCAACGAAATCTACTCTTATGTTTACGACTACATGAGGCGAAAGTATGGATCCGCTACAGCTTAGGGAGCACGAAATATTCGAGACCTTGAAGAGATTGAAGGGGTTAGACTTCGTCATCATAGGCGGTTATGCCGTGAACGCCTACACCCTTCCAAGGTTCTCCGTAGACTGTGATGTGGTGGTGGAGGATGCGGACGGGGCCGATAGGATCGGAACGGTGCTGTTGGCCTGTGGATATGGGAAAGAGTCGTTGGCAAAGGGAAGCAGCTTCGCCAATTTCGCGAGATATGAGAAGTCCATCGGCGCGCCGTTCAAGGTGAGTTTCGACCTGCTTATAGGTGAGGTTTTGGACAGGCAGAGCAAGGCGGCCATATCTGCGGACTGGATTTTCAGGAACTCGAGAACCATGGTCTTGAGGGGAAAGACGATAACGGAAAAGCTGGAGGCCAGGATTATCAATCTCGATGCGTTGTTCGTGATGAAGATGATAAGCTGCAGGTCAACGGATATAAGGGACCTTTTCATGATGGCTACCGCAATGGGCGACACGGGTTGGATAAGGGCCGAGGTGTCCTCCAGATACGATTTTGGGGAGAGGCTCAAGAAGTTGGTTGGAGCCATAACCTCAAAGAAGTTCAGGGACGGCTTGCAGGGAGTTTATGGTTTTATCGATGATAAGACATTTCAGAAGAGTGTAGACGCAATAGAGTCGTTGGGCTCTGAGGGATAGATGCCATGAGAATATCAGAGGGTGCGGAGGCAAGGATATATTCTGGCCAGTTCCTTGGCAGCAAGGTAGCCGTGAAGGAGAGGGTCAGCAAGGCCTACCGCGTCAAGGAGCTCGACTCTGCCATCATCGCCCAGAGAACCAGGAGCGAGGCCAGGATAATGGTACTTGCCCTGTCTGCCGGGGCGCTTGTGCCCAACCTTATGTTCGTGGATGGCGCCAGCATATCCATGGAGCTGGTTGATGGGAAGACGCTGAACGGGCTGATGGACGGGATGCCGGCCAAGAAGCTGAACGCCGTGATGGGCGAGCTTGGCAGGTATCTGGGGCTGATGCACAATGTTGACATCTCCCATGGAGACTACACACCGGCCAACGCGCTTGTGTCTGGAAATGGCGTGTACGTGATAGACTTCGGGCTTGCATCGATAACCAAATCGGTGGAGGACAAGGCGCTCGACCTTCTGCTGATGAAGCGTTCAGTTGAGCCCAAGGCTTATACACCGTTTCTTAGCTCCTACAGAAGGTCATCAAAGGCTGCAAATGCCGTGGTTGAGCGTCTTTCTGAGATCGAAAAGCGCGGAAGGTACCAGAACAGGAGCCTTGGCGACCAGTAGCCTTTGCATATGAATCACCGCCGTAACTCCGAGCAATGCGAAGGCTTAAATATTAGCCAAATCATATAATTTGTTATATACGGAAGGAATGGCAGACAGCTTATTCTGACGTATGAGAAAAGATAGAATGGACGACGACAGAAACGAAGGAGAGTACGGCAGCAGGAACGACAGCTTCAGAGGAAGAGGCGGAGGCGGCGGAATGGGAAGGCATGA
>DATLRT010000029.1:0-28317 GCA_035534575.1 Candidatus Acidiferrales bacterium | reverse complement strand
CGCTTGTGCGCTATCGGGGTTCGTTTCTATTCCGGTTATGGCCTTAGGCCGTGGTGCACTCTGTATGAGAGGAGCTTCCTCCTTTCGGTAGGCTGCCCGCCTGCCACCACTGAGGATAATATGGCGGGCAAGATACTTATTTCTGACGTTTGGAGCCTAGATGGTGGTCGGCCTTCCCTTCATTATCAGGGCGGCGAGCTGCTTTGGATCCGCATGCGCAAGCTCCGCCATCACCGCATTGTAAAACAGTTTGGAGGGATTCGAATTCTCTTTAACCAGTATGTCAAAAAACTCCTGGTATGCCAAATCCTTCATCTCTCTTTTCTCGGGTTCTAGGCTTTTGTCCAATTCTGAAAAGTAGCCCACTACTTTGTGGGATATAAACTTAACTGTGGAGGGAGTTATCATACCTTTATATCGTTCTGCGACCGAATCCGCAAACGCTTTCGCCAATAATCCCCTATTCTCTTTGAGCCGCTTGCCGCTTTCTTCAAGCTTCTTCCTAATATGGTCTTGGTCTCCCATGATCCCTTTAGTCACCATAAACACCCATAATTATAGCGGCTTAGGAGATATTTAAATCTTGTGAGCATGTCCGCCGCGAGCCCAATAAGCCTTTTATTGGTATCCAGAGAATAGGCTTTGATTGGATGAACGCTACCGGCATAACCACGCTTCTGCCCACCCTGCCCAGCGTCTCGATCCCAGCCGGGCTGGCGGGCGAGATAATACTCATAGCGCTGATAGCGGTGGTGGTGCTCATAGTGTTCATGCTGGGCAAGAAGATACTCAAGCTCGTCTTCGGCATAATCGCGAACAGCGTGCTCGGCCTGATATCGATATTCATCCTCAACATGGTGCTTAACATCGGGATACCGATAAAGGTATACACGATGGTAGCGGCTGCGGTATTCGGGCTACCCGCGGTGGGCACGTTCGTGATACTCAGGCTGGCCGGAGTGCCGTTGTAGAATCAGCTGAGCTTGCGCTCAATCTCCTCCACGATGGATTCTATTGACTTGTTAGCGCAGTCGACGGTTATGTGGGCGTACCTTGCATACAACACAGAGCGCTCGTCGTATATCTGCCTGAGCGACTTGGTCTTTATGCCGATTATCGCCCTCCTGTCGACCTCGGGTATCCTGGCGCTTATGTTATCGAAAGTGTCGTAGAGGTAGACCAGCATGGAGCTGCCCTTGAGATGGTCCATGAGCGGAGTGTCGTAGATTATGCTGCCTCCCGGAGAGACCACGGTCCCCTTTGTCTCTAGGTTCCTCATGTAGCCAATCTCCATAGCGAGCATATTATCCTCTCCGGTCTCGTCTATTATCTGCTGCGGGCTCTTGCCCTCCTTTTCCGATATGTAGACATCAAGGTCGATGAATGCCATGTTCAGGTTCCTTGCGAGCAGCTTGCCGATGGTGGACTTGCCCACTCCCGCCATGCCTATGAAGACTATGCCCTTGTCTAGAACAAGCCTGGAAACGGGCATCAGTTGCACGCCAGCTTCACGTCCGAGACCTCGACCGTCTTCCTTTTTGCGTGCTTTGAGAGCTGAACGGCCTTCTTGGAGACATCGAAGAGCATCATGTTTATCCTTTTCTGAAGATACCTGCTGGCCTCGGAGCTTATCCTCTTCGCGCCGGCCTCCTTCATTATGCGCTTGACGGTTGACTCGGTTATGTACATGAGCATCACGCAAGAGTCTGGGTTGTAAGGTATAAATTGCTGCCACTTTAGCGGAAGTGAGCGCGGATTGCCGCCTCTGCGTATATAAAGCTAACCGGCAAGCAATAAATATTTCGACCGGCTTATGAGATGCCATGGAAAGGAGCGGGCAGAGCGATAACAGCCACCCTGGGCAGCATAAGCCCGGCAACAATCTCATGCGTTCAGCGACGCTTGAGGGCTTGAACAAAGCTTACAAGGGCCACCTCCTCAAATTCCTGAGAAGCAGCACGGATATACTGCTCAACAAGGGTTTTGTGGACGGCATGGACATCATTAACGAGATGGACGTAGCCAAATACGCGCTCAAGCTGAGCATGCAGGTCAATACGCTCAAGAGCATAGAGGGAGCCATATCTAGCGGCAGGATTGATTTGGGGAAGTTGGAGAACCAACTGCAGTTCCTCTCAGGCTGCATTGGTGCGCTTGTGAGGAGCAATAGCGAACTGGCCGGCAGGATGGTCGATTATGGCCGCATATCCAACGGCCTTACGTTTACACAGATAAAGTGCCTGCTTATGGCATCGGACCCCAATTTCAAGATTGCTGATAGTGAGAGGGTAGTCTACCAGCATTACATAGGTCAGTATATCGAATGGACCATTGATAGGCTCAACACGCCCGAGAGTCTGGCAAGGGTGGATAGGATGACCATCCCGAAACTGCTAGTGGGGATGTATAACCTGAAGGCAAAACTGCAGGGGCAGATGGCGGATGCGCTCCCGGTAGACGAGATATATAGCCTGACACTCTACACGTACTTCGACAAGATGGCTGGGATAAAGAGGGGCAACACACTTATGCTGGACTACTTCCGCCCTGAGGACACGAACGCGATAGACAGGCTCATAGCATTAGGGTGCCAGACAGCCACAACTGTGAAGTAGATTTCCGCATCACTCGAGCTGCGCGAAGACCTTCTCCGATATCTCCTTGCCGAGGAGCCTTGCGACCTTCTCCCTGTTGTCGCGTATCTCCTTGACGCTCGTTATGCCGTTTGTGTAGAGCGTCCTCGCCCTTGCGCGTCCTATCTGCTCCAGTCGCACAAGATCAAGCAGCTCCTCCTTTATCCCGTAGCGCATTCTCACCCTAGCCTCGATCATCTTGTGCACCGACTTGTGCATTATCTTGGCAAGCTCGATTGCTGAATAGATTAGCCAGTCGGCGTTTGTTATCTTGTTGAACAGGAATCCCGGCGTGGAGGAGTATTTCTCCACGATGGCAGGCTCCTTGGTTTCCTCCATCCAGTCCTTCAGCAGCAGCGCTGTGCTGAACGCCCTCACCGGGTCGTAGAAGCCGTAGTCCATTGAGTACGGATCGGTGAGCACCTTCTTCTGCTTCCTTGAGTGTATGTGTATTATGTACTGCGCCTCCGCCTCTTCAGTCTGCTTCGCGTGGGGCCTCATCTCCAATGTGTTTGATATCATGAACAGCACGTCCATTATGTCCATCTCCCCGTCTATCGCGTTGAGCATCATCCTCGCCGACAAGGGGTCTATGTACAGCTCGCTCACACGCTTGCCCAGCCGGGTCGCCTTGTAGAGGTCCCTGTCTATCTCCTCCACGAACTCCCACTCCTTCAGCTCGCTGAGCACCTCTTTGATCACGTTGGATATGTGCCTCTGATTGCCATATTGGAAACTGTAGAACGTCTTGGCGAGGAACTTCTCCATCGATGCCTTGTCGTTTAGGAAGTTTTCCGCTATGAAAGCCAGTATGTGGGTTCTGAGCACCGGCGCGATGCCGAGCGAGGACTCGATGGGCTCAGGCTTCGCGAGCATGTAGTGCTCGTACAGGTCCTTCACCCTTTCCTTTGTGCTCGCGATTAGCAGTGCCCTGCCTTCCTTGTCGTACTTGGGCCTACCCGCCCTTCCGAAAAGCTGCATCACCTCGTTGACGCCGATGCGCTCGCTGTGCGTGTCGTTGAATCTTGTGATGTCCTTGACTATGACAGTGTGCGCCGGCATGTTGACGCCCAGGCCCAGCGTTGTTGTGGAGCATATCGCCTTTATTATGCCGGCCCGGAACGCATCCTCTATCATGTGCCTCTGCTGGTTCATCAGCCCCGCATGGTGGAACGCTATGCCCTTTTCAATGAGCGATGACAGCTTGCTGCACTGCTCGGTGGGATTTGGCAGGGAGTTGAGCACCCTTCCGGCCAACTCCTTAAGCTCCGCGCTCTCCTTTGCAGTGAGATGCGAATACGTGTGGCGCGATAGCCTTAGCGCGCCAGATTCGGTGTTCCTCTTGGATGAATAAAAGACAAGCGCCTGCTTCTTCTGCTCCAAGGTGTCCTCGATTATTCGGGTCTCGGGCAGCCTGCTTGTGCCCAGCAACTCGGTTGAGACCAGCTTCCTGTCCCCGGCCTCGGAGTAGTAGAGGTTGGACTCGTGGACTACTCCCTTTTGCAGCACTACAGGCCTGAACTCGCTCTTGACTATCTCGGCGTTGAGCCATTTCCCCAGCTCGTCGGCGTTGCCAACAGTCGCGCTCAGCGCGAGTATCTGCGCGCTCGAGAGGCTAGCCAGCTTCGTTATCAGCAGCTCGAGCGTGGGTCCCCTTGATGAGTCGCCGAGCATGTGAACCTCGTCAAAAACTATGCAGCCGATTGAGGGAAGCCACTCAAGCCCGTGCCTCACAAGGCTGTCGAACTTCTCGGTTGAGAAGAAGAGCATCTCGTAGTTGGCGAGCCAGAGGTCGTTGGAGTCAAGGTCGCCGATGGATATCGCCGCCTTTATGTAGGGGTAGGCAGCCTTGAACTCCTCGTACTTCTCAGATGCCAGTGCACGCATTGGCGCTATGTATATCGCCTTCCTGCCCTTCCCGATAATCGAGTTGATTGCAGCCATCTCCGCGATCAGCGTCTTTCCGCTGGCAGTGGGGCTTGCAACCAGTATGTTCTTCCCCTGCATCAGCCCGCTGTTGAGCGCGCCCTCCTGCGGAGGTGTGAACGAGACTATGCCCCTGGCGAGCATGGATTCCAGCAGCTCGTTAGGTATCTTTCCCTTGAGCGAGGCTACGTCCATGAGAGGATATTGCGGCTGCTAATTATTAGCTTTTTACGGTGTCAGAAGGCTTCGGATAGAAAGCGTTATATAGCTGTTATATGCAAGTTATATGGCGATTATATGAACACCACAATACAGATTACAAAGAGCACACGTGAAAAGCTTAACAAGCTAAGGCCGTATAAAAGGGCTACGTATGATGAGATGATAAATGCATTGATGGATCTTATACCCGAAGGCGATGATGAGGGGAGGTATTCTGAGGAATTCCGCGCATCCTTACTGCGGGGGCTACTTGACATAAAAAATAAAAGGACTTATACTACTGCAGAAATCAGAACGAAGTTGGGGGTATAAGCATGAACTACAGGGTAGAATACTCTGAAGAAGCCATGCTGCAGCTGGGAAGGCTGGACAATGCAGTGACAAGGAGGATAATGAAGAAGATAGAGAGTTCCATAGTAGAGCCAACTGAGCACTTCAAAAGGCTGACAGGATTTCCAGAGTACAAGTTGAGGGTTGGGGACTATAGTGTAATAGCGGATATTGACACTAAAAAGGGGCTCATACTAATCAGGACATTAGGGCATAGACGAGACATATACAAGAAACTTTGACAGGCTCAAGGGAGCAGGACCATAAAACCTATTTATTTGTTGCTTTCGTATAGAAAGCGGGTAGCATGTTCGGGTCTCGCGGCAAATCCTCCAGCAGGGCGCAGATAGCGCTGGAGTTCCTTGTGGTATACGCATTCATATCGATAGTATTCGCGGTCGTTTTCACACTCATAGCGGCGCAGAGGGCGGCCACCCTCGCCCAGCAGGAATACGGCCTTCTTCAGCTGCAGGCGCAGAACATCGCCTCTTACATAGACCAGGCGGCGCAGGCAGGCAACGGATACTCGGTGACAGTGCCGCTGGTTGGAGCGATTAACTCAAACCCGTTCAACATCTCCATCTCAACATCGGGAGTGGTGTTCCTCCAGACAAAAATAATAAGGCAGGTGATAAGCGCCTACGCGTTCAGCGCCGCCAAGGGGATGGTGGTAAACGGAACACTGACCAGCAGCGGCAACGGCGTCAGTGTCTACCTAATCCCCGCTTACACAGGAAGCCTCAGCCTCTCCAACTCGAAGGGGACGATATACGTTGACCAACCGGCGCCATCGACGGTGAGCCTTGCGCAAAACATTAATTTAATTCAAGCTGCAAATTTGAAGGTTGCAACATTCTATGGCGCACCAAAGGGTTATGTCAGCATCCCGAGCACAAGCATATTGAAACCGTCGGGTAGCATGACGTTCAACCTCTGGATAAACGAGAACGGCTATACAAGCGCTTATGACGTAGCGCAAGAGGGAATAGCCTCTGGCAATCAGCAGTTCTTCATTAGGACGAGACCGGACCTTGGTGGAAGCCAGTTACAGTTTGCGTATGTGAACACAGCTAGGAGTTATGATAGCTCAGGAATACCGATTGCAACGCTGGGAATAGCGCCGGGCGGCTGGTATGACGTGGCATTCGTGGTAAATGACATCAGCCAGATGGCCTACGTGTATGTCAACGGGGTACAGAAGGACTCGGTGGCATCAACCACTTCTTCACTCAGCCAGAACACCAACTCCTTAACAATAGGAGGTTGGTCATGGGATGGATACTCTGCTGGCACGATTGCTAATTTTCAGATGTATAACACGGCTCTTTCCGGTCCACAAATCACCACCCTTTATTCTGGCGGGATTGGTGGCATACCAGTTGCCCCTTCCAATGTCGTGGGGTGGTGGCCGCTCAACGGAAACGCGAACGACTACAGCGGCAACGGCAACAGTGGGATAGCATATAACATCTCGTACAACGCGGTTATACAGGTAAAGGCCCGCGTTACCGGAGGCAACGGCAACGCGATAGTTAGCGCTCCGATAGGCTTCACGACCAGCAAGGGCATAGTGAGCGCTGCCACGGGTGGGGGGGTTGCCTATTACACCGATGCCAATGGTAACGCCACTGCATTCATAACACAGAACTCGTTCGCCACTGGGGCGGCGAATCTCACAGTGACCGGATTCAGCGGCAACGCCACGATAGCAGGCAACCTAATAGGATGGTGGCCACTCAACGAAGGGTTTGGCAACGTCACTTATGACCTGAGCACACATGGCAACACAGGTACGTTCAACAGCCCGTCATGGACATCGCTTACACAGAACCAGACGAATTTCGCAGGCGGCTCTTTCCCCGGAGTGAGAGGGGCGCTGACCGGCACCAACGGGATAGGTTTCGTGACCATCAACCAGTCAAGCTCGCTGCTTAACCTTGCCAGGAACGGCTCTTTCACCGCGGTCATGTGGGTAGACAGCTATGGCGGCTCCGCAACTCACGACTTGGGGCTCATAGGGGACTGGCCCGCCCATGGAAGGGGATTTGACTTGGCTACGTTCACATCGAGCTCGGCAAATGCGTTATTGACAATGGTTGTAAACGGCACGGAGATAAGCTCAGCAACAGCCAACCTTCCGGCAAACAACTGGGAGATGGTGGCTGGAGAATACAACGGCAGCACAGGCCAGGCGGCTATGTTCAAAAACTCAACGCAGATAATGTCGAACGTGATAGCGAAGGGACTGGATCTGGGCCAGCCCACAAACGCTATTTACATAGGCGATGACGCATGGCAGTTGGGCGGCGGGGACACCTTCAATGGCATCATAACGAACGTGCAGCTCTACAGCCGGTATCTCACGACATCACAGATAGCCTCGCTTTACAAGAACGGGATAAACTCGGCCCCCATAGGGGACATGGGACTGACTGGATGGTGGCCACTCAACGGAGCAAACAACGGGATAGTGAACGACTACTCGTCAAACAACAATACGGGAGTTATAAAGTACAACGTGACTTTCAATAACGCGCAATATGTAAACAAAGTGAATACCACATTTGCGGTTGCATCATTCAACGGCTTGGCTGACACGATGATGTCCAATAATCCGGTGTTCGGATTGAGCTACAACTCGCCATTTGCAATATCGGCATGGATACAGACGTCTAATGCACTGGAGCAGACGATAGCGGGGAAGATAGCCGTGCCCTCCTCTGCGCAGGGATACACCATGGAGGTAAATGCAGGCGGCGCGCTAAGGGCGCTCTTCTGGGACAACAATGGCAACTTTAGGTCGGTTGCTACCTCCACCACGGTGAATAATGGCAACTGGCACAACGTCATAGAGTCATATGCTGGAAATGGTGTGGTCTCATTGTATATAGACGGAGTTTCGCAAACAACCACTTCCAACGGCGTAATCACGGGCTCGATAGCGAACAGCGGATCCTTCACCATAGGCACAAGGTATAGCACATCTGGATTCGCATACTTCAACGGGAATATTGCAAACGTGCAGCTGTACAACAGCCAGCTGACAGCGGCGCAGGCTCAGCAGATATACCAGCAGGGGATACTGCTTCAGAAGAGGCAGAACGTAACTTTGGGATGACCATGAGAAACCTTAGAGCGCAGTTCTGGAGCCTGGACGTCATCTTTGCGGTAGTCATATTCAGCATAGCGGTTACGGTCATGGCATTCACCTGGTTCAACATAAACAACGAGCTGGCGCTGTCGTACGCCAACGGCGCCAACCTGATGCAGCTCCAGTTGCAGACGCTTGCGCAGGGCCTTCTCGCAACGGGGGCACCGGCCAACTGGCAGGGACTTGTCAACACGACAAACAGCCTTACTTGGACTGGAATAAGCGTAGGGCTTGCTGACCCAACGGGAAAGATATCGCCGGACAAGCTGAACGCATTGGCTTCTATGTCCAACAGCAACTACCAGGCGACCAAGCAGCAACTTGGCATAGCGTTCGATTACTATATCACGGTGGCAAGCAGCTCAAGCTACGGGGCGGGGATTAACGTCACATTGGGAAAGAACCCGCTCAAGAGCAAGGCGCTGACTATCTTCACAGAGAGGAGGTCCTCCTTCGTCAACGGCGTACCGGTTATAGTGAACGTAAGCATGTGGACGAACACGACGCTCGCCACCAGATGAGATGATATGATGATTGATTTGCAAAGAACCCAGAAGGGCTTCCTGTTCACGCTTGACGCGGTGTTCGCGCTGATAGTGGCATCGCTGGGCATATCCATACTGCTCTACGTGCACTACACCAACAACGCGCAGTTCATACAGACATCCCTGGAGGCGACGAGCGTGCTCAACAACCTGGTACAGACAACGGTGGGCTACGCGGGAACGGGCTCGCAGCTCACTTCGTACCTGTCGGGCGCGGGCAATGCAGCGGCGTCTACCTGGCCGACGTATGCACATGACCAAGCGCTTAGCTCGAGTGCCGGTTTTGGGCCTCCGCCATACCTGCTCTACTCGACCAACTTTAACTCTGTGGCCGGTTCAATGCCAGACTCGGTAAATGTGGACGGTGGGTGGGTGCTGTTCACCACAGGCGCGAGCAGCAACCAGATATATGCCGTCAACGCAACTACGGGTGCCACCATATCAGGTTTCCCGATAACGACTGCAGGCACATCCTTGACAAACCCCATTCTTTACAATAACGAGATAATAGTCGGAAACTGGCTATCGGGCTGCAGCCCATGCGGCATAGAGGGGCTCAGCAAGACCACGGGTGCGCAGCTCTGGTTCACCAACATGGGAGCGGCTGCAACTACCCCGTTGGAGCTTGAGGGCGGGTACGTGGCGTACGGCTGCGGCTCCACCAACCTCTGCATAGTGAATCCGGTGAACGGAAGCGGAGCATTCGGAATCGCGATGCCCTCAAGCCTGAAGGCGCAGCTCCCAGCATATGCGAATGGCGAGTATCTGGTATCCACAACTAGTGTGGGCTCGCTGAATTACCTGCTGTCTTATACTTACACAAGCGCGGGCAGCCTGGTGAATACGTGGCAACTGCCGCTTTCGACATCCGCCTCTACAAACCCCGTTATAGTGGGCAACCGCATAGCAGTTGGAAGCGGCACCAGCCTTTACCTAGCCACACTGAGCGGCGTGTTGGTAAGCACAGTAAGCCTGACAGGCCAGACAAAGGGGATAGCCTCTTCGGGAGGTAATGTCTACGTCCAGACCGCAGCAGGCATCTATGGGTTCAACGCAACGGGATCCCAGATATTCTCGCATACCACTGTGGCTGAAACTGAGAACCTGACCCCATCAGTGGCAGGCAGCACGCTCTACACCCTGATAAATGGATACCTATTCCAGGGATACAATGTGCAGACTGGCCAGCAGTTGTGGAACATTACGCTGCCTTATACCCCGCCGATTACGAGCAATTTCTTTAACATCGCACTGGGCTACGGAAACGCCTATATTCCGAATAACAACAACCTCTACGCCTTCGGCACATACAAGGCAAAGCCGAGCGACAATTTGCTGCAGTCGCTCGGGTCGATGTACCTCAACAATCAGGGTGCCTACGCCAGCCTGATGCTGAGCAAGCTTTATCCATCGCAGAATGTGGGGCTGTACATCAACAGCACATACGCCCCCGACCTGCAAGTGGCAACATTCAACGGAGTAAGCAGCTATGTGACGACTCCGGCCTTGATTACTCCAGTGAACCACACGATAGTACTCTGGATGGAGACCAACAGCCCGCGCACGAGTCCCGCCCAGATTGCGGTGTCGCTCTGGGGCGCTTATAACGCACACTTAGGGATATATGGCAGTGGCGAGGGATTCACGTTCGCAAGAGACGGAGGTGGCGCAATCAGTTCCAATGTAGTGCCAGTTGCTGGACAGTGGTATCAGGTTGCGCTGGTGCTTAACAGCGCCAAGATTGCGAGCATATACGTCAATGGCGCTCTGAAGGGCACAGGAACCGCGCCGGCTCAGACAGAAGTTTGGACCATTGGGGACATCATAGGTTCAGATGTCAGCCCTCCGGCATCAGCCTTCAGCGGGCAGATAGCGGACGTGCAGTTCTACAACTCCACACTTACGGCAGGACAGATACAACAGCTATACAGTCAGGGCATATTTGGGCAGCCCTTAGGCGGACCGAAACTGCTCGGATGGTGGCCGCTTGACGGCAACGGAAACGACTACAGCGGCAACTTCAGGGCAGGGTTCCCATACAACGTGGTGTACCAGCCTGCTACATACCTTCCGGGCAGCCTGCTCAACTCTTACCAGGTGAGCAAGGCCACGGCACCGCTTGTGCTACCATCGAACGGGATAAATAACTTCTATAACGTAAGTGTTGTCATATGGAAATGAGGAAAATGCTATTGGGCTCGAGGAAGGGTCTCCTCCTCACGCTTGCGACGATAGTGTTGCTCATACTCATGCTTGCGCAGATAATGACCTACGTCTCCACGCAGATAGACTACGGCACCCTGTCGTCAAGCATAGCCACGACATCGGCAGTGACCAACTTCCTGACGAGCATGAAGGGATCGGCGCCCAACTTCCTGCACAACAGCCTTTCCAACGCCATGGCTGCGCTGGTCGCCTATGAGAGCACGCCGACGCTGAGGCACGACAACTTCACCAACAACACCGCCTACGCGCTGAGCTCGCTGATGAACAACGCCACCGTGTACAACACCGTAATGGCAAGCTACATGGGCAACTACATACTCAAGAACTTCATCAACACGACCATCGCGCAGGCCCAGACGCAGAACGTCAACGTCATAATCACCAATGTCTCGCTGAGCATATACCAGACAAGCCCGTTCATGGTCAACGCCACGCTGACGGGGCTGGCGATAATAAACTCGTCGCAGGGAACCGTGGCTTACCCGATATCGGCGACCGGCAGCGCGTCGCTCAACGGCACACAGGACCTCTTCTACGCAGAGGCAGCGGATCCTCACGTCATAAAGGCGCAGGCGGGTGCGCCTGTTGCGGTGCCGATTGGCAACTCGATAGCCATACAGGGAAGCACATCCCCTTTCATGCTTGCATCGGGGACGCTGGTGGTTGAGGAAACGGGCAGCCCTACTTGCGCGGGAGTGCCGGCAGGATTCCAGAACGGCAACTATATACTGGTTACGCAGAGCGCGATTGACATACCGCAGAACGTGTGCGGAATGGCTGGCCTTGTGACTGGCACAGCGAACACCGCTACGCCTCTCGTGCCCTACCTGATATATCCGCCCACAACCGGCGCCAGCCCCACGGCAAACGTATTCGCGCTGGTGCAGAACGGCACAAAGGCGATACTGGACGGCCCGGCAATGGCGCTGCTCAACGCTTCGCAGATACAGGTCGCCATACAGAATGGCTACTATTACGCCTCGTCGCTTGCCCCGTCTTACCTTGCATACGGACAGGACTCGCTGAGCCAGAGGTCAAGCGCGGGAATGTTTTCGCTGAACCTGCTGAATAGAGTTGTAGCTTACTTCAATGGCGGCTACAGCTACGTCAACGTCCCCACTAACTCAATAGTGCAGCCGACGTCCAGCATCACGCTGGTGGTTTGGGCCAGGACTACGGGATCAGGCATCAACGCCCCGAGAGCGATAATGATAGATGATGCGGTGAACTACATAGACATGTGTTACCAGGGCGCTACGCTTGGTAGCCTCGAGGTCGGAGGGTCCCAGCAATTGATAACCGGCCTTGGCTCGTGCCCTTCGCCGGGCAAGTGGAACCAGTATGTGCTGACTTACGATGGTGCCAATGGCAGGCTCTACGTCAATGGCGTGCTTACGGGCAATGCCCTGATGTCCGGCTCCCTGACATATCCAGGCTGCGGGATATACATAGGCAGCTACTGTCCAGACGGGTATACGTTCAACGGGCTTATGGCTGACGCGCAGATATACGGCAACGCCCTGACACAGTCGCAGGTGCAGCAGCTCTACCTCAATGGTATGGAGAGCCCGCCGGTCAGCAACGCGAACCTGTTGGGATGGTGGCCCCTGAACGGAAATGCCAACGACCTTAGCGGAAACGGCCAGAACGGGATTCCGAACAATATGGTAACCGCGCAGCTCATCAACTATGCGGGCGACCCCCTGTCGGGCGGGGCCTTCTACACAAACGCGACCAACAAGGTATTCGCAACGGGGAATCCAGGCTGCAGCTCGCTTTCCAACTGTGGCTCTAACACGGTATCGGCCCAGCTGTTCCTTAGCTCATCCCCGATAAGGGGCAACTACTCGGGCAAGGCTGCACGCTTCACATATGGCAGCGGACTCAGCAACCCGAGCCCGACCAACACACCGACCGGCAGCGCGATAACGGAAGTCGCATGGGTCAAGCCGTACAACACGGAGGCCTCGGGCTGCAACCTGTGGGTCATCAATTATGGACCAGACTCGGGAACAGGGGCGAGCATGCTTCTCGGCGTGGCCCAGAGCTCGCTCAGGCCTGCGCTGGCCACATGGTCGAACGACTACTTCCCCGGAACCGGACCGACGCTCAACCTCAATTCGTGGAACTTCCTGGCAGGCACCATCTCGGGCAGCACAGCAACGATATACCTGAACAACCAGTCCGAATCCGCCGCGCTTGGTATGACGCCCAACGTGCAGCACGGCCAGGTCTCGTCGAGCTTCGGAAGCCTGTGCTCCAACTCCTCGGTGGCCAACCTGCAGATGTACAACTCCGTGCTGACGACGCAGCAGCTGCAGGCGCTGTACAGGGGAGGGATAAACGGTGCCCCGATAGCGATAAACACGCTCACGGACTGGTGGCCGCTCAACGGCAACTCCACAGACTACATCAACAGCAAGAACAACATGATAAACAGTTATACCGCGTACACCACCCAGTACACAAACCAGAGCACGGGCACATCGAGCGGGCTGGCGGCGCTGCACCTGGCGGATTCGGCACTGCCTAACGTCGCAAGCCTGGGGGCTGGGGGCAACGGCTATGGCTACGTGCAGACGGCAGCCTCATCGGCATTCGCCCCCGCGAAGTTTACCGCCTCGTTCTGGATGTATCCAAGGACGAATGGGGGCAACAACGCCGGTGGGTACACGATGCTGCTCGGCAACGTAAACCCCAACGAGGCAGGGTGGAACTGGGCCTTCCAGTTCGGCACAAGCTCGGGCTCTCTGGCGTTCAAGGGATCCGGCGCGGGCACCACATGGGGCGCCGATACGGGAGTTAACAAGTGGTATTTCATAACGGGAGTGTTCGACGGCTCGAACTGGTACCTGTACAACAACGCCACGCTGGTGGCGAGCTGCACAAGCAGCTGCGGCAGCATAGGCGGCTCGTCCAGCGACATGATGTTCGGCAGCGACGGCTGCATCAGCTGCGGCTCTGGAGACCTTAACGGGTTCTTCAACGGCTACCTTGCGGACGCGAGACTGTACTCAGGCACTGCGATGACCGCGGCGCAGGTGCAGCAGCTCTACCAGAACGACAGCGTTGCAGGCCTGCCGGCAAACGACGTCTGGCCGCTGAGTGGGGGTGGACCCACAAACATAGCCGCCGTGAACCAGAGCGTTGACATAGCAAACAACCTTAACGTGGGGTACTTCATGTCCAACACGATAACTTGCACGCTCTCCAACTCAATCAAGAGCAATTGCGGCGTGTATTACACTCAACCGTAGAAATGTGATAGAATGGCAGACGAGACAAACAAGAGCATGAAAATGCACATAGAGTTCATAGAAAGGCTGTCGGCGCTGATGATTGCGGCGTTCGGACTGGTGGCCGCGTTGGCTTGGAACACAGCAATACAGGGTATCTTCACCCACTTCTTCGGCACTGCTGGCACGCTCGCGGCGCAGATAGGATACGCGGTGCTGGTCACCTTGATAGCAGTGTACGTGACCTACATGATAGGGCGCATGAAGACATCGCTCACTGAGAAGATGGACAGCAAGGCATCAAAGCGCAAGTAAGCTCGTTGGGCTCCTTCATTAATGAATGAGTTCAGTAGCTATCCCCATCAGTTCGGCAACCTCCGCCTGCCTCTTGTCGCAAGTTACCAGGATAGCATTCTCTTTGAGTGCAGCGGACAGGAAGAGCGCATCATAGAAAGCTATCTTATGCTCAGCAGATATCTCGAGCGCCTTTGCCCTGTAAACTGTTTCGTTCAAGGTAGCTGCCACGCGCTGGTATGAGGTAAGTATCTCGGTAGCCTCCGTGAGCCCGATTTCGTGCAGCTTCATCTTCTTGAAAAGAGCGTTGCCGAGTTCGTTGAGGGCGAAGGGGAGGGTAAATCCCTTGATTATATGGGCTCTTACATCCTCCCAGTTGGGCTCCTTAGTGAAATATTTTATTATTACAGACGAATCATTCAGCATTGTCCCTATCCTCGCGCACCGATCTTGCTCCGAAGCCCAGTTTTGACGGCTTTACCCTAGCCGCTATCAGCCTTGAGAGCCGGTCTATAGTCTCAGCGGCCTCCTCTTCCCTTGACAAGTTCTCGAGATAGAGCTTAACGGCCTCATTTATGCGTATGTTGCGCTTCAGCAACGATGCTCTTAGGCCTTTCCTCACTCTGACGCTTATTACCTCGCTGTCCACGATAGGGTTCTGTGTAAACATATATATAAACCTTTTGTAAACAAATATGCCCGAATGGCGCAATCGGTTGCCAAGGCCATCGACTTAGATATTTATTGGTGTAAAGATTTATATACTTAAGTAAAAGCAAGGCCCTCTTGTTCTAGCTGAGGTTGTGCGGGGCAGCTCGGCGAAATCCCTTCCAGAGAGCTACAGTGGACCTATGGTGACCTGGCAAGCAAAAAAACGCCCCGAAGCTGGCTTTGCAAGCCCTTAGGTTAGCTGCGTTCCGCAGCTATCTCTTTTTCTTTCTTGATTCGTTGTATCTCGCTCTGGAGACGATCAGTTTTCTTATAAGTGCCAGCGGCAGCTTTTTGTCCAGCGGTAAGCGTACCGTAGACTTTGCGGTCTCGTATGCCGCCAGCTCCTTCTTGTGCTGTTCTATGATTGGCGGCGGTATGTATAGGCCGATGTGCGCCTTGGCTAAGCGGAAGTATGCCAGCCTGCCCTTGTACCCGTAGTAGGGCATACCGTAGCTGATGCGCTCGACGGAGTCAGGTGCCGCTTTCCTTATTACGGAGCGCAGCTGTTTCAGCTTTGCTTGCGCATCCTTTGGCGCACCCTTGATGTACGCGTCCACGGTTTTTGCCATAGTATACCCATGCAATTTCAGCCTGAACGGGGCTGGACCTATATTCCTCCCAGCGAGGAGAACAGCGAGCCTATGAAAGCCTGCCCTATGAAGAACACGCCGAACCCCACTATCATGAAAACCGGCAGGTACTTGAGCCCCTTGAGAGCTGACCCTGTAGATATCGCGGACATTATCATGCTTGCGAACGCGGTTATGACGGCAATCGATATGAGCGAGAAGGTATGGTAGGTGCCGGGGCTTATCTTCGGCGGGCTCGGCTTGAGGAACGAGATGCCGGTGGTTGGAAGCCCTCCGGGGTTTGCGGTGAGTATTCCCTTCCAGACCTGGTCCGTGACGGATATCATCTGGCTCGTGAGGCTGTACAGGACCGGAGCGGCTATGAGGCCGGCGAAGGCTATGAATATGCTGTACATGAAGAGCTGCCCTGCGACCTCCTTCTGTATGAGCTGCTGGTTCCTGAGGTCCTTGGATATGTGTTCCAGCAGGTCCGCCATCGCGCCTCCGTATCTCAGCGCCTCGAGCATCATTCGAACCGCGTGGCCGAGCTCGTAGGACCTGTACTTGCTCGCGAAGTCCTTTAGCGCGGCCTCGAAGGTCTCTCCGCTGAATATCCTCCTGTTCATCTCCTTTATGTCGTCGCTGAGGAATGTGAACTCCGGCCTCGCAGCAAGCAGCATCGCCCTGTCGAGTGCTATTCCGCTCCTGAGGTTGGCAGAGGCTATCTGAAGGTAATCGGGGAACATCTCCTCGAGCTTGGTCTTCCTTCCGTCTATCAGGTACTCTATGACCATGTACACGGCTATGATGAACACCGCGCCGGAGACCACGCCCACTATTGGCGCGAGTACGCCCCAGCCCGCGATGAAGAGAACAAGCGTCATCACTATCGCGGTCGCCACGGCGCCAACCGCCATTATCTGGAGTATCTGGTTGGCAGTCCTCTTGAGCCCGGCCATAGTGGCCTCGCGCGATATGGCCTTGACTATCCCGATAGGCAGATATCTCTCGAATCTGGTGGTTCCCTGGGCCATATCATCACATTGCGAATACAGGTCTCGAAGACCTTATAAGCTGCAGGAATATTATCTGCAGGAATATCATGCCTATTATCGCGGCCGCGAGTATAGAGGGCGTCACGGTGAATATCGCTATGAACGTGGTAAGTATTGTTGCCACGGCTATTCCCATGCTCGGGAGTATTATTCCGAACAGCATGTAGAACATGGCGAGCGCGTTGAGCCTCTGTCCGTACCTCCTGAGCTCTATCGCCCTCTCCTGGGTGAGCTGGTCGATCACGCTCTGCAGTGCCGCTACCACGTCAGCTCCGGCCTTGATGCTGACCGCGGCTTGAAGCATTATCCTCCTGAATGACGAGCTTCTCGACTCGGCGATGGTTTGGTCTATAGCTTCCTCAAGCGGCGTGCCTATCTGCACCTTTTCGACTATCTTCTGGAACTCCTTGCTCGCCTCTCCGTATCCGGTGCTCACTGCGGTGAGTGCATTGAAGAGCGGCATTCCTGACCTGAGCGAGATGATCATGTCCCTAGTCGCGAACAGTATGTCCCTCTCTATGATCTTCGAGGACTGCTTGCCCTTCCTTGATGGGAAGTTGAGGAACGAGTTGAATGAGACGTAGAATATGGCTATGCCCATCAGTATTCCGAACATCACCGCCTCTATGGTGGGGAGCGAGAGCCTTATGAGAAGTATGATAATGGAGATGCCGATGACTACTGCCATCATCCCGGCGGACACCATCATTCGCTGGACGAACTCCGCCACTGTGCCCTTTATCCCCTGCTTCCGGATTGCCTCCTCGAGCCCCTTGTGCTTTGCAGCTACGCTGGCGAGGTAGAGCTTCCATGCGCTCGGGCCAGTCGCTGAAGGCGCGCCCTGCTGCGGCTTCTGTCGGAATATCGGCGGCTTTCCGGCTGGCTTGGGTTTCTGGTCGAAGATGCTCGGCCTAGCTGCAGCGGGCTGCTCCTGCTTCTTGTAAATGTTGATATCGCCGATGCTCATCGATGGCTTGGCGTTTATGATGCTCTGGGGGCTGGGCTGCCCGAACCTCTGCGGCTGTTGTACCTGTGGCGGGGGCTGCGGCTTCTGCTGAGGGGGCGGCGTTACAATCTGCGGCCTGGGCTGCTGCGGAGGCTGAGGCGGCTGAGACTGAGGCGCTGATGCGACGGGCTGCGGCATCTGCACCTGCGAGGTTGGCTGCGAGGGCTTCTGCGCCTGAGCCGGCTGCGCCTGCTGCTGCGGCGCCTTGGACTTAGGCTTGAAGCTGAAGAACGGGACCTTGGCGGGCTTGGGCTCGAGCTCTATGCTCTTCCCGTCCACGCTTATCACCTTCTTCTTTTTGTCGAACAGCATTTTTTCATCCATTGAACATTGACATTATCTCCTTAAGTCTCTGGTCCCTCGCCACCGTAAGCGGGTCCTGCTGCCTCTTGCCCTCATTGGCCACCTGGTTTAGCCCGAGCACCTCCTGCCTTACCACTGAGAGCTGGTCCTGGTCGAAGACGTTCTCCTTGAGCCCCTGCGCTATCCTCTCCAGCTCCACTATCTGGTCGGAGACAGATAGGTTAGGTAGGACAAGCGACCTTGTGTCTATCTTCTTTATCCTAATGGACTTGGCCAACGACTCAAGCGCGCCCAAGTCCCTTACGAGCACGCCGAGCTCCCTGCCCACAGCCTGCTTCTCTGCCTCCATCGCCGTGACGCCCCTTGAGACCGCGGCGCCTATCTGTATGTTGGGCATAGGGGGGGTGCGTATCTGCGGCGCCACTCTCTGGGCCACCGAGACCCTCTCCTGCTGGACCTGCGCCTCCTGCTGTGTCTTGAGTTGCTGGGCCGAGTGGGTGCCCTGCTGCTTCATCTCCAGCTGAAGCTTCGACTCTATTGCGAAAACTGTCTTTAGCATATCCGAGTACCTTGGCCTCGCTGCTCCCGAAGGCTGCTGCCCGATGCCGGATGTGTCGACGAAGTTAACCTCCTGCGGCTTCGCGGCGCCCTCTACCGTCTGCACGATCTTGAGCAGCTGCGTGAAATTGTCTTCCATTCAAATCACCCTCAGAAGATGTCCCTCGAGAAGCTCTGGCCGCTAGCCACGATGGCAAGCACCTTTGCCTTGTCCTTGTAATAGTTGGCGACAACGAAGCCCGAGTCGTCAACGTCAACCACATTGTTCTGGACCATCCAGTCAAGCACCTTCGACTTCTCCGCCACGTTGTTCGCTATCTCCGTCTTGGTAAGCCCTCCGTAAAGTATTAGCGTCTCGGCTAGCCTGGTGAGGTCGCTTATCTGCGTGATCTTGTCGTTCCTCACGCTCCACTTGTACAGCACGTTGGCGTTTCCGTCGTGCAGCACCTCTGCGAACTCGAGCACTCGCCTTATGCTCTTGGTCCTGTGCCTGAACAGTACAACGAGGCCGCCGATTGAGTTAAGCATGATCTTCGGTATCGCGATAGGGGGATTGGTCATCCTCACCACCGTGTCCTGCGCGTTGTCGGCGTGCACAGTTCCGTAGACTGCGTGCCCGGTGTGTATGGCCTCAAACAGCGTCTCGGCGTCCTTCTGCGTCCTTATCTCTCCAACGAGCACTATGTCGGGCCTCTGCCTGAGCGCGTTTATCATCAGGTCGTAAAGCGTTACCTCTCCCTTGCCCTCCGGGTTGGGCTCCCTTGAGACCATCGGTATCCACTGCAGGAACGATGGAAGGGTGAGCTCCCTAGTCTCCTCTATCGAGATGATCCTCCTGTTGGCCGGGAAGAATATGCTCGATGCGTTGAGGAAGCTGGTCTTTCCGCTCGCCGTTCCGCCGGAGAATATGAGGCTTATCTCGTTCTCTATGCACAGCCAGACCAGTGAGGCCACGTCCGTGCTCACCGTGCCGTTGCGTATCAGAGCGGGCATGGTCCACGGGTTCTTCGCGAACTTTCTTATCGTGATTGTGTTGCCCACCTGCGAGACGGGGTACAGCGTGGCGTTGACCCTCGAGCCGTCGGACAGCTCTGCGTCCATCAGCGGGGCGAGGTTGCTTATGCTCCTCCCTATCCTCCTGCCTATCTGCTCGGACTGGTCATAAATGAGCTCCTCGCTCGCGGGCTTGATGTTGGTCTTGCACCATCCGTGCACCTTGTGGAAGACCCAGATGAAGTCCTTCGCGCCGTTGACCGCGATCTCCTCGAGGTTGTCGTCCGCGAGCGGTGCCTCTAAGTCGCCGAGGCCGAGCATCATGTTGAGTATGTAGGAGGTGAGCAGCCTCTTCGTGTCGGGGGTGATGTCGGGGATGTACTTGTCCACCAGTATCGAGCCCGCCTCTATGTACTTGTTGTTCAGCTCGTCGAGGTAGTCCTTGTCCTCTATCTTGGTGGGGTCTATCGGCACCATGGATATGAGCTCGCCCCTCAGCGAGTTTATGAGCAGCTTGGTGGCGTTGCCTATTCCGGGGAAGGTGAGGTTGTAGTAGGGCATGAAGTCGCCCGACCTCACCACCTGTATGTGCACGGTCATCCCATGCGCATCGAGGTTGTACTCCTCAAGGACATTGCCGGTTGCGCTATCAGCCATTCCACCACTTAAAGCTTCTTCGAATCCTCTTCCATCTTCTGCTTGACATCGGTGACCTTGCCCTTCAGATTGGCGACCTTTGCGGTCGCGTCGGAGGTCTTGCCCGACAGCTTCTTCAGCTCTGCCATGCTCTTCTCCAATGTCATGTTTGACATCGACTTGAATGCGCGCAGCTGGCCCGTGAGCTCCTCCAGCTCAGCCTTGACTGAGCCCGCCTCCTTCTTCAGGGCCTCTATCTCCGCCTTTGAGCCGTTGAGCGTCTGGTCGAACGTTGCAACGCCGCCGAATATCGACTTCGCCGACTCAAGCTTCTGGGTCATGGCACCGGAGCTCTCGTCTATCACATGTATGTCCTTCTGGAGCTGGTCGTTCATCTTGGCGAACTTGTCCCTCGCCTCGGCCCCGGTCTTGTCGAGCGCCCTCTTGTAGGTCTCGTGCTCGCTCCTGAAAGCCTTGAGCTGGTCGGAGAGCTGCTTCGCTTCCCCATGCTGGCCCTGGATGTGCTTCAGCGCGTCCTCAAGCTCCTGCCTGTTCGACTTCAGTTGCGCCTCGACGTCCCTGTTGGCGTCGCCTATCTGCTTCCTTATCTCCTTTACCTCTGAGTCTATGCTCTTCATTATCGTGTCGAACGCGCGGTTCTTGCTCTTCTCTATCTCGGCTATCGCGTTCTGCGCCTCTGTGGCCTTCTGCCTCAGGGCGGTGAGCCTCTCCGCGCCCTGCGCTATGCTGGCATCGGAGTTCAGGCTGCCGAAGGAGGTTATCTTTCCTGACAGCTCCTCAAGCCTCTTGCTTATTGTTGAATATGAGCTCTCCGCGTTCTTTCGTATATCGTCAATCGTCTTGTCGGTTGCCTGCACGCTGGCGGCAGCCTTGTTGAGCTCGCCCATCATCTGCTGTATCTCAGGCATACGCTTCTTGTACTCCGCGTCTATCCCACTCAGCTGTGTGCTAAGCTTGTCAAGGGCGGTCATGAACCTCTCTGTGGCAATCTTGTCCGATGAGAGGGTCTCCTCCATGGCCTGCGTCTGCGCCGCCATCTTGGACTTTATGTTGGGCATCGACTCCTTGCTTATTCGGAGCGGCTCGAGGTACATCTTGCCCACCTCATAGTCTATTTTCACAAGTCCGCCATTCTCGAGCACCTTTGCCCAGCTCTCGACGAGGTTTGAGTTCACGCCAAGGGTATCTGCGACGGCGTTGAGCTCCATCTTGCCCCTGGAATTCAGCAGCTCGACAAGCGCATCTATCGACGTTTTTGTCTCGCCTTTAACATTAGGATTAATCGGGTCGGGCGCCATCTCAACACGTTATTACTAATGCAACAAAGGTTTAAATATCATATTAGGCCGCTACCGTCTCAAAAAGTACCAGCAAAACCGGCAGGAAAAAGGCCCGAATCAGCCCTTTGAGCCCAGTATCTTTGAGGCCGCCATGTCTGCCGGATTGATTATGTGCTTGATCCCCATGTCGCCCAGGTACCTTATGGTCTCCGCGGATGAAGCGACCACGTAAATGTCAGCCTTCTTGGCCAGTGACTTGGCCACAAGGGCAGCATAGACGGTCTTGGCCCGCTCGGAGACATCTATCACAATCATGCTTGCCTTCTCGGGTGCCAGGTTGGACATCTCGGATTCGGATCCCTCGTCGACCGTGTGCGCGATGTAGCCCGCAGCCCTCACTCGCTCGGCGGAGGCGGCATCGTCCACCACTACCACGAACTTCTTCTTCTGTTTCTTCATCTGCTCCGCAAGAAGTGCGTTGGTGTAGCTGTACCCAACCAGGATAGCATGGCTCTTGAGCATGCGCGTCTCAGCCCTTGACAGTTTTCCCGAAAGCTTCTCCAATTTCAAATTCACAAAATCACCAGAAATGCCAATCGCGGTGCCGAATACCACCAATGTGCCAGCGACCACCAGAACCATAACGAATATCCTCGCGGTCTGGGACACTGGAACTATGTCGCCGTACCCCACAGTGGTGACCGTAGCCACAGTGAAGTAAAGCGCGTCCACAAAAGTGCCTATGTGCACGTTAAAGTCGCCCCGCTGGCCCAGCAGGTATGTGCCGGTTACCCCGAAGGACAGCACCGCCACGACCGCTATGGCGTAGACTATCATCTTTGTAGTTATCCGCATGCGCTCAAGACAGTATCCCAGCGCGCATATTTATTGTTTTGCAGGACCTACAATTCAGAGCGCGAACCTGTAGAAGGTGGAGAAGAGCAGCGCTATGATGAACATGATAACTATGTAGGATAGCGGTATCACGTGCAGCAGCATGATAAGCACGAATATGACTGCCATGGTGACTAGGTAGATCGGCTTGCTCCATGCCAGCACCTTGCTGCCGTCAAGCGGGAAGATCGGCAGCATGTTGAAGAACGCAAGAAGTATGCTTATGAAAAGCGTGAACTGTAGCGCAGTGTAGAGATAGCTCTGCGGAGGCGGATTGATGAAGAACAACAGCGCCGCGAACACTCCGAATACTGCGAAGTTGGTGAGGGGCCCTGCAAGGGACACTATTCCATTCTGCCTCTTTGTGAAATTGTTTGTGAATATCCAGGTTGCGCCGGGTATTCCCACAAGGAATCCGAATGCGCCGGTGAGTAGCGTTATCACCAGGCCGTTTAGAGAGGTCTTGAACGCAGCTGCCGCACCGTAGTGCTGGGCCACAAACTTGTGCATCAGCTCGTGAAGGACGAAGCTGAGCGTGACTGCCATAGCCGCGATTGGAAGGAAGCTCACGAAAGTGCCGAAGAAGTTGGAGCGCGAGCCAAGGGAGAACAGCCCGCCCGCTATGGTTGACGAAAATGCGACTATCAGCACAGCGTCCGCAATGAGTATGTTCTTTATCTCCTCCATGTGGGGGAGGTTCTCCCGCATCGCCATGATATGGATTTACCAATAGGCTTTATAAAACCCTTGATACAAATCTACTTTACTATAGCTCCATCGTCTAGTGGTCAAGGACGGCGGCCTCTGGAGCCGTAAACGCCAGTTCGAATCTGGCTGGAGCTACTTATGTTATAGTGGGGGTTTCGCAACCCTTAAATATTTCCAGGAGAAAGGTAATGTGAGCACATGGAGACAATGAGAAGGAGCCAGACAGCAAATCTGAACATGGGCAAGCTCAGGAGAATGGGTCACACGCATGTCACGGATAACAAGCACTATCTGAATCCGAAGCGCGGCGAAAGCGTGCCGCTTAGGAAGCAAATTGGTACGGAGGATTCTACGCCTGCATCCATAATCCAGAAATCTGATGCTATAACAGTCGCTCTGTGGGCAGCGGGAAGCATAGCCCGCTCAAAAGGCAGGTCAGGGAAGTAGCGGACTGTGTTGCTTTATTTTATTCTTTATTACACAATCGTTGTGAGGGGATTTGATAATAAGCACAAAAGCTAAAGTAGTGGCTATTGGAGCAATATTGATTATTTTTGGACTCATGCTCTTTGCGTATAGCTGGATCAGCTGTCCGAAGATTACTTCGATTAATGGGGGTGGGCATGGGGCATTTACTTGCGGTCCGCCAGAAAATTACACTTTAAGCATTGGCATTTTGATTGGTCAGCTATTGGCGGGGTTTGGGGTAGTCCTGCTGATAATAGCGGTCAAAGTTAAATTATCTTGAAAGCTTTGTGCGCTACCGCTCCTTTTTATTCTTTATTACACAATCGTTATCTGTAAGGTGGGATTGTTGGCGGCTAAAAGGGAGATATCCGGTCACGTAATAGTCTGCGGCTACGGGGTGGTGGGGCAGAAGGTGACCGACGTGCTTCTAGAGAGGGGAATACGATTCATAGTCATAGACATGGATCCCAAGAAGATAGAACTGATGAGGCAGCTTGGGGTGGACGCGATAGAGGGCGACGCCACCCACTCGAGGGTGCTCAAGGAGGCCTATGTGGATACTGCCAGGGCGATAGCGATAGTGCTTGACGACGACGCCAAGAACCTTTTCTCCGTGCTCACCGCAAGGGACATGAACAAGAAGATATTCATAACCGCAAGGGCCAATGACGAGTTCGTGAGGGAGAAGCTCATCGAGGCCGGAGCAGACTATGTTGTAATGCCGCAGAAGGTCGCGAGCAAGGAGATACTGAAGGAACTCACAAAGGGTAGTGCGTAATGGCGAATCCGCTCCACGACTCTGGCACCATCGCCGGGAAGGTGATAATAGGGCTTCTTGGAGTGGCCTCGCTGTTTATGCTCGGCTCGATAATCACGCTCACTTACATAACCCACAACTTCTACGTGGCGAACTACTACACCTTCTCGGCACTTCTTGACGCGACCGGGGTTGGCACTGACGCGCTGATAAATGCCGTGGCTCCCCAGCTGAGCCAGGCGTTCTACGCGGTGGTGGTTGTCTCGGTTCTTGACGGCCTTGCCAAGGCGGTAATCATAGGTTTCGTCATGGCCTCGTTCATAAACTTCCTGACCGGGATAGACATAAAGTCCGGCATCTCGGGCATAAGCGTAAGGCACATGAAGGACCACATAATGATCTGCGGCTACTCCAACCTGGGCGAGAGGCTGGCCAGGGAGATGATGCACAGGGGCTCGAAGGTGGTGATAGTTGAGAAGGACACGGAGAAGGCTAACAACCTCAGGGACCTGGGCTTCACCGTGATAAACGGCGACTTCACCGACAGGAAGGTTCTGACGGAGGCCGCGGTGGACAAGGCCCGCGCGATAGTCTTCACGGGTGACAGCGACTTCATCAACCTCATGGGCATAGTCTCTGCGCACAGCATGAACCCTAACGCCAGCATAATAGCGAGGGCAAGGCAGGAGGACACGCTCACCAAGATGCAGCGCGGCGGAGCCGGGTTCTGCATAGTGCCAGAGGTGGCTGCGGGAATGGACATGGGAGCGACAATAGCTAAGGTGTTATGAGATGGCCTCACGAAAATCGAACTGGTATACGCTCATATTCATAGCGGGGTCGCTGTTCGTGCTCTCCACCTCGCTCACGATGTACGCAGGGGTGACCCCGGTTCTTGCGATCATAACCAACGTATTCCAGTCTCTGCAGATACCGTACAACATCATAAGTTACACTGCTGCCGCCACGCCATTCGAGCTGGCCGCCAACCTGATGGACACGGTTGTCTTCGCCCTGCTCACGGTTATACTTGCCACATGGTTTTACGACTTCATAACAAGCGTGAGCATAAAGGAGAGACTTGTGCTCAGCAGGATAAGAAAGCTGAAGGAGCACGTGATAGTGGCCCCATACAACGCATTCGGCAAGGAGCTGATGAGGAACCTGAAGGAGGCGGGGATAGATGCGGTTGTGATGGCGAACAACAGGAGCGAGCTTCTCTCTTTGGTCCACCAGAACGAGCTCGCGGTGGTTGGCGACATAAAGCTGAGGGACTCTTTCGAGGCCGCGGGGATAGCAAGCGCGAGGTACATAATAGCGGCCAGCGACGACGACCTTGAGAACGCGCTGATAGCGATAACCGCCAAGACCGTGAACCCGCACGTGAGGATAATATCGAGGGTCAACAAGGAGGAGAACATACCCAAGCTCGACATAGCGGGCGCCTACAAGATGATAATGCCCGAGATAACCGCTGGTGAGCTCATAGGGGAGGAGCTGACAAAGACAATCATGGGCGGACGCCCGAATTGAGCGCCGCTGCCCAACGCTACTTATAATAATAAAAACCCGACGAGTGAAACTACAGTATGGCAGTTAGGGGAGAGATAAAGCAGGCTATCATCATCAGGACCGACCTCGAGATGAGTCGGGGAAAAATGGCGGCTCAGGTTGCGCACGCATCGCTGATGAGCTACTTTGAGGCAGAGAAGGTCGACAAGGCGGTGGCTAAGGAGTGGCTGGCCACAGGAGAGAGGAAGATAGTGCTAAAGGTGAGCGACGAGGACTCGCTGATAAGGCTGTACAAGGCGTTCGAGTTCAAGAAGGTGCCTGCGGCTTTGGTCACTGACGCAGGGCTTACGCAGATTCCTCCGGGAAGCAAGACCGCGCTGGGCGTGGGGCCTTGGTGGGAAGGAGAGATAGACCAGTTCACAAAGCCGCTGAAGCTTCTGTAATCGCATTTAGGTGAGGATATGGATTTTGACGAGTATCAAACGAAGGCAAGCGAGACATCGGCTGCTCCGCCGGAGCTGGACGGCCAGATGTACTATTTCTCCCTGGGCCTCGCTGGCGAGGTCGGTGAGCTGCTGAACAAGATAAAGAAGATAGCCAGGGATGGCAAGAGACCTTCGAGGGAGGACATATCAGGCGAGCTTGGAGACGTGCTCTGGTACCTATCGCAGATTGCCAAGGAGTTCGACATACCGCTAAGCGAGGTCGCTGACTACAACATAAAGAAGCTGGCAAGCAGAAGGGAGCGCGGAGTGATAAGCGGAAGCGGAGACGAGAGATGAAAGGATAAGTTCACGCCAATTGACTTGGACATACATTATCTAATTCTACTATAAAATAGGTAGCTGTTTCTGTTATTGGTGTACATCCTTTTGACTCAAGATATTGGGACACGTTTATATTAGGCCCTGGTATTTCGGGTGGGGGGTTACAAAAAGATTCGACATCAGGTCCATTGCCGATATAATATCCGTAATAAGTATAAGAGGTATCGGTTAATAATTGCCAATGAAGTGGATCATCAACGCTCAATTGAGAAGCATATTCTGCTGGTGAACCTGATTGAAACAGTATTTCTTCTGCATCATATATACCATATTGCTGATTATCTTGTGACACCCCATAATGACTTATTTCATAATTGGAAACCTGCGTATTGAATCTTACCTCTGCAAATTGACTCAGTGCAGGACAATAATTATATGACGCACCGCGTTCAGTGCTAACATTCTCAAAAAATTGAGTTGCCCACATGTTGGTTGGACTAATTTGTGATATTGTTGTAGTATAAGCAGTAGATAAAGTACTTTGAATAACGGTGCTAGTTGAGCTTAGTGTCGTGGTGGTATTAACAACCGGTTGACTATTTTTTAATTGGCTTGCCCATTGGTTATAGCTGTCTACTTGGCTTTGAGCAGATAACTGATCGACCCCTTTTTGTAATCCACTAGCAGAGATAGTTTGAGGTATATAGTAATAACCAGAGCCTTGCCATGCTAGGGTATCATTAGGGTTTGGCTGAAAAGGATTCGATTGTGTACCTAAAGCTTGCACAGTTGTAGGGTATAGAGAACCGTAGTTATTATTTGAAGTGTTATTATTTTTGTAAGCGGCATAAAAAGAAAAACCAACTATAAAAATTATAACAATAATGAAGAACGTAATTAGGATCTGCCAATATTTATTAGATTTAACTGTAGACCTTGTTTCTAAAATTAATTTAGGTGCAGTTGTTTTTGATGTTCTGTTTTTCCAGTTTCTTTGTATAAATCTACCTTTTCTATTGTACCAGTGCATGAAACTGCTACTATAAAAACTCCGACCATTATCTGATACCCACTTGCTACCCTCCCATGAGGCTCTCCTTCCGTCTCTGAATCGCATTTCGAATTTGCCAGTATTTCTATTGAAATGGGCTTTTGCCATATCAATTTGAGGGTATTGAAAATCTATTAACCTTACTAATTTTCATTAATGCAGAGCTTTATTCTTTTTCATTTTATTTAATAATTTTAGGCTGAAATGCCCCGTGAACATTACGCCCCGAGCAGGACTCGAACCTGCGACCTATCGGTTAACAGCCGATCGCTCTACCTGCTGAGCTATCGAGGCATGAATCAAGCAATGATCTTTGTCAGCATATCCCTTATCGAGTTGGGGTCTCCCTTCTTGCCCGACTGGGCCAGGACCTTGCCGATAAGGAACTGCATGGCTTCCTTCCTTCCGCTCTTGAATTCATCTACAGCCTTTTTATTCTCTCCGACAACGTTTTTAACTATTTGC
>DATLRT010000028.1:0-3594 GCA_035534575.1 Candidatus Acidiferrales bacterium | reverse complement strand
AAAGGTATAATAAGTGAGTTGAACAAATTATCTCTTAATAAGGGAAAGAAGGGAGCCGCAGCCAAGGCGGCGCTGGCCGAGATAACCCTTAAAAGGATTGACATTGAAGGCATAAGCGGTCATGCTGATTCGTGGATTCTTTCCAGGGCGGCAAGGTCGGAAGGATCGGTTGTCGTCACAAACGACACCGAGCTCGCAAGGAAGCTTCTGAACCTCAAGGCCTCCGTGTTCAAGATGTCCAAAAACGGGTTTCTCAGCCGTTTCAACCTTGCAAATTCCGATAGCAGATGAACCAAGAAAGAGGCGCAAACTATGTACTATACGCAAACCGTCAAGGACACTTTCAAGCTCCCCCCGGGAGACTTCAACAAGAACATCGAGCAGGTAGCCGAGCAAATACTGCAGAAGAAGTACAGCGGAATGATCGACAAGGAGGCGGGCGTAATAGTCAAGGTCTACAGCGTGAGGGACATAAGCGACGGGATGATATACCCCGGCGACCCATCGACGCACCATGAGGTCAAGTTCGACATGCTTTCATACATGCCTTACGTGGACGAGGTGGTCATCGGAGAGGTTTCCGAGATAGCGGAGTTCGGCGCATTCGTAAGGATAGGCCCAATAGACGGGCTTGTGCACGTTTCACAGATAACCAACGACTTCCTCTCATTTGACAAGAAGGCCCAGCAGTTCGCATCCAAGAGGAGCGGAAGGGCGCTCAAGAAGGGAGACGTGGTATACGCAAAGATTTCCACAGTCAGCATGAAGAATTCGGTCAGGGACTCAAAGATAGCGCTCACTATGAAGCCAGAGGGGCTCGGGAAGATGGAATGGATCACCGAGGACAGCAAGGGCAAGAAGAAGGAGATGAGGCCCAGAAGGTAAGCGGTTCGCGATATAAGATGATTTTATGGAAGAGAAGGCATGCAAGGCTTGCAGGTTGCTAATCAGCCACGGGGACACGTGCCCTGTGTGCGGAGGCAAGGATCTCACTAACAAGTGGAGCGGTCAGGCGATAATACTCAACGTGGAGAAATCCGCGATTGCCAAGAAGCTGGGCGTCAAGGTGAGCAGCACATACGCACTCAACATAAAGGCCTAATCGGGTAATAAGATGACTTTCAACGACGGAGATTTTCTAGAGGTACAGTACACGGCATGGAGCGCATCCGACAGCAGGCTGGTCTCCACAACTGACGAGGCCACAGCGAAGAAGGAGGGCATCTATGACAAGGACAACACCTACGGTCCGGTTCTGGTCGTGCTCGGCAGCAAGGGCGTGATAAAGGGCCTTGACAAGGAGCTCCACGAGATGGGACTCAACGAGAGCAAGAAGGTTACATTCAAGGCCGAGGAGGCATTCGGCGAGAGGGTCGAGGAGCTGGTCAGGATAATGCCGATAGCCGAGTTCAGGAAGCATGACATAGATCCGTACCCAGGGCTTCAGGTGAACCTCGACAACTTCACTGCGGTAGTGAAGAGCGTAAACTCGGGAAGAGTGGTTGTGGACGCGAACCACCCGCTTGCGGGAAGGGAGATAACCTACGAGATAAAGATTGTGAAGAACCTGACCAACGAGGCTGAAAAGATAACCGCGCTGGGAAAGACAACAGCTCTCACTGTCACAAAGGTCGAGGCGAAGGACAAGGCTGTGAAGCTGAGCTTCGATAAGTCGATAATGAAGAACGCTGATTATTTCATGGGAAAGGCCAATCTGATTGCCGGCATATTCACCTACTTCAAGAATGTGGATAAGGTCGACGTAGAGGAGGAGTACGTAAGGCCCGAAGAGCCCAAGGAAAAGAAGTGAGCCCTGCGATGGAGGAGAAGAGAAAGAAGAAAGTGCTGTTCCTCGGCGCTGTTTTCATCGGCCTCATGTTCATATTCTCATACTTGGGGGTGGCCAACAACACGCCTGCAGCCGCAACATCCTCAACCACCACTGTGCCTAAGGGCAACAGCTTCTTCGCAACGGGAGCAGGCAATGCAACCATTTTCGGATACTCAAACACCGCCACGCTGAGCTTTGTTACCAATAGCATTACTACTGCAAACACTGTCGCCTCAGTCCTCTCTACAATGAGGAACAACGGCACCATCCAAAACTACATAAGCGAAGGCTCCGGTTATGACCTCATACTAGGAAACGTGGGTGCATATCAGCTTCAGCAGCTTCTCTATACCGAACTTAATTCCACAAACTCCATACGACTTGCATCAATCGCAAACGCCAGGATTCCGAATCGGGTCGAGATGTTTGTGGGAAGCCAGGAACTGCCCGTACTTATCAATGGCACTTACCCGCTTAACTTCACCCCCCTGATAGCTGTGAACTCCTCCATACCCGTTACTGTGCAGGCTCTCCTGACCCAGAACGGATTGCTTTACAACAACCAGGTTAGCATCGCTTACAAACGCTGATTATAAGCAGGATTTTACCAGAATAAGCGATCAGGGGCTCCCATTGCCAAGAGCGTTGTACGCGATTATCACTATGCCTGAACCCCCATTGGCTCCGTTTCCGATTCCTGAGCAGCAGCCGCCTCCCCCACCACCGCCGCCTCCAGTGCTCGCAATTCCGGGATTGCTTGCGCCGCCTCCCCCACCAGTTCCGCCCCCGCCGCCACCTGTAAATCCACCTCCGCCACCTCCTCCGCTATAATATGTGGCTACGCCGGTTATGCTGCTCGATACGCCAGTGCCTCCAGCAGCTCCGGTGTATCCTGAGGATGACCCACCGACAGCCCCAGCCCCGCCTCCTCCCCCACCTCCAACTATACCGCCTCCGGCATTAGCCCCAGCTCCACCATTGTTGCCCTGGCCTGTGGTTCCACTCCCAGCAGCTCCATTTACACCTCCCCCACCAGAGCCCCCGCTCTGCGCCACGCCCACCAACCCCTGCCCACCTCCTCCGCCAATCGAGGTTATCGTGTTGAATACGCTATTGCCTCCTGATAAACCATTATAATTTGCATTACCGCCAGCTCCGCCCGCGCCAATTGCAATGGCGTAAGCAATCGGGGAGAGGGTGAAGGCGCTGACATATTGGAATCCTCCAGCCCCGCCTCCTCCCCCACCCGTTCCACCTCCACTCGTGCTTCCGCCTCCTCCACCGCCACCCGCTACCACCAGCACCGCGACATTCCCGCTAATCCCCGTTACGGTAAACGTACCGCCAGAGGTAAATGTGCATATGTCGTCACCGGCTGAAATCGTGAGCGTTCCGCTGCACGTCGCGGAGAATGAGGGGCTGAGTCCCGAAGAGAATGTTCCCACCGTTGAAGCCACTGCGGTCACAGATCCTATCTCGCCGATGTTGCCGTTCTGCGTCTGGCTATTGTACTGAACCCAGAGGTATCCCTTGAACGTGGTGCCTATGGTGTTAGATACAAGGGGGCAGCCGAAGACGACGCTGGTCTTCTGCCCTGATGCGAGCGGCACTGGCTGCACAGCCTGTATCGTCACCGGCGCGGATATGCTGTTGGTGCATGCGATGCCTGTGACAGTGACCGTTTGCCCGATCTGGCCGAACTGCACTATCAGGTTTCCCGCGGTGTTGAGCTGAGGCGCACTGCAGAGGTAACCTGTAGCCGC
>DATLRT010000027.1:0-14912 GCA_035534575.1 Candidatus Acidiferrales bacterium | reverse complement strand
TTCGAACCCAAAATTCCTTGCGGAAACCAGATCTCGAGTTTCGCCTGTTTTCTGGCGCGTTACCGGATTCCGCCATCCCGGCATGTAACACAATAGTTGGGCAGGCAATACATATTTAAGCGTGCGATTTAATAGATTACTCGTACCGCCCCACATGCCCGAAGCGGGACTCTCCAATAAGACTGATTCGATGTTAAAGATAACTATCCCGCTCATTGGGAGGATGCTTACCGTACTGCTGTTTCTCACGCTTTCAGTGCTGGGGATGGCATTCTCGGTGTACCTTTTCACTCTAGCTAACAGCACATACATGTACGTTCTCGCCATATCGTTCGCCGCGCTATCGCTCGTGTCCGGCTTTTTCAACGTCTACGCCTCAATATGGTACTTCAAGTCGTACTTCTACGATGCTTACATAAGGCGGATACAGGCCGGGCTGAAGCCGCTCGGCAGGCTGCCCACGGTCGCCATAGCCATCCCAATATACAACGAGGATCCGGCCATGGTGGACGAGAACGTCAGGTCCATAACAAAGATGGACTACCCCAAGGGCAAGATGAGCATCTACCTGCTTGACGACTCCAGCGACCCGGGCATAAGCGCGGCCATGGCAAAGGTTGCGAGGAAGTACGGGGCCAAGTACCTGCACAGGGGAGACAGGTCGGGATTCAAGGCCGGCGCGCTCAACAACATGCTAAAGCACTCCAAGGAGGAGTTCGTGGCGATATTCGACTCTGACGAGGAGCTGATGGACACCGGCTACATAAGGGAAATGCTACCTTACTTCAACGACCCCAAGCTCTCCTACATACAGACAGAGAAGAGGTACAAGAAGGCCAACTTCTTCTCCGACACGGTGGACACGTTCGACGCATTCTTCTTCAAGTTCATACAGCCTGCCAGGGCCCTCAACAACACCGCGATATTCGCCGGGTCGTGCGGCATCATAAAGAGGAGCGCGCTCGATGTCATCGGCGGCTTCCCCGAGTACGTAATAGAAGACACGTTCTTCAGCTTCGAGTCGGACATGCACAACTACAAGAGCCTGTACGTGCCCAAGGTGTACGCGCTCGGGAGGCCGGTCAAGAGCTTCACCGAGCTGGTGAAGCAGCAGTGGCGCTACAACTACGGGGACACGCAGTTCATAAGCTACTTCTTCAAGAGGAGGGGCTTCACCAAGAGGTCCCCGTTCTCGAACATGGACTACGTGACCCACGGTCTGGGGCTTAACTACATCTCGGTCGTGCTGATAATGTTCACGATAATATCCATAGGCGTGGTCTTCTCAGCCGCGCCGTTCTCCCACATAAACTTCAGCCACATATTCGCCACCGCCAGCATAGGCCTTTACATGGAGCTTCTCGGCTTCTTCGCCTTCACGCTATCGCTCCTCACCCCAGTGCTGCTTACGGCTATATACTTCGGCTCATGGAAGAAGGGGGCAATGATATTCCTGCTCAACTATGCCCTTGCTTTCGTGAGGACCAAGGCCGCAATAGCCACCGTGCTCAACAGCAACCCAGGGATCAACTGGAACAGGCTGAAGTCCAAGAACGTAACTCTCAACTTCAGGGCCATACTCACAAACTCCAAGGTGGAGACCGCATTCGCGGCGATAATGTTCGGGTTGGCGGGCATAGCACTGCTACAGAGCGACCTGGCTGGCGGGATATGGCTGGTGTGGTACGGCTTCCTCTACATGCTCACAATGGCCTTCATGCTGAAATACGGCTGAGCTGGATTCCATGATATACATAAAGATTCATGACACAGAAAACGGCGCCATAGTGGCCATGTGCGATCAGTCGCTGATAACCAAGACGCTGTCAGAAGGGGATTTGTTCATAGATATCAAGACCTACTCCAGCTTCTACAAGGGCGAGCTGGTCGAGAGGGAAGCGGCGATGGAGCTTATAGCCTCGAGGCCTATCTCTTCGGCTAACGTGGTGGGCGAGGAGTCGATTGGGATAGCGGTCGAGATGGAGCTTATCGAGGAATCGGCCGTTCTGTCCGCTGAGGGAGTTCCCTATGCGCAGGCATACGTGGTAGTTGGCAAGGCCTGAATCTCTTTACTTGCTCTGTTCGTGCTTCTCAAGCTCAAGTATCGCCTTTGCGATGTTTCCCTGTGCGTCCTCGAGCGCCTTTCTGACAACTGTCTCATCCGTTATCCCGGTGCTCTCCGAAACGAGCTTTACATCGTCCTCGGTCACGTCGAGCTTCACGTTCCTCTCCATCTCGGTGATGGTGCCGCTTATCTGGAAACTGACCGACCCCTGAGCCTCGATTCTGGTGACCTGCGGGCTCTCGACAAGTATCTCCCTGTCCGGAAGCTCTATCACCACCCTGGTTGCGTTTATCTCCGTGGAGCTGATGCCCATCTTGGCCATCATGTTCTTCATCGTTCTGGCGTCTATGTTAGGCATCATTTTATCACATAAGGTTATTCGGCAAAATTAATATTCCTATCCGTGCTTCTTGGTCGCGTACATCGTCAGCTCCATGCGGTTGTGCTGCAGCTTCTTCACGCGGAAGTTCTCGAAGAACGGCGTCAACACGCTCTGGGCGTTCTCCACGTGGAACTCCGCCCTCTCGTCTACGAGCTTTATGGTCAGGATTAGCACGCCACCGGGCTTAAGCAGATGTGTGAACCTGTCGATGACTATCGCGCTCTTGTCCGACTCTATGTTCATGTCAACGAGTATTGCGTCCACAGGGCCGAGCGCGTCCAGCGTTTCAGCATCGATATTCATTACATTTGCCTTGATGTGCAGCAGGTCCCACTTGTCCGGTGGGCTGACATCAGCGTCCGTTATCTCCACCTTGCCGAGCTTGCTCAAGCTCTCGTAGTCAAGTGCCGCATTGTCTATTGCGATAACTTTGGATCCGCTCTTCATCATAACTGCGCTCCATCCTCCTGGCGCAGCGCCCAGGTCGATGCACCTCTTTATGCTGGCGGGATTCACTCCGAATATCTCCATCGCCTCCAGCAGCTTGAACTCAGCCCTGCTCACACTTTCCTTTGCAATGGGGTTGAACAGCCTGAACTTGTCTATGTCCCTGTTGTAGGACTTGGTGTCGTCGGCCGCTATTATCGCGTTGTTCCATATCAGTGCAACTAGAATCCTCATCTGCGCGCCCTTCAGGTCGGCAACGAATCCACCGGTCTCGAGCTTCCTTCCGAGCTGCACCTCTATCGTCTTCGCGCTCAGTTCCACATCCGTGTCTATCCTCCTGGCCTCTATCTTGAAGCTCTTTCCCTTCTCGGCTATGTTGAGCAGCGAGGCCTCTATGTCGCTCAGGTCTGTCTTGTAGTTGCTTATCCAGTCCCTTATCGTCATTATCGAGTCAACGTATGTCAGCTTCTTCGACTCGAAGAGCGGGAACAGCTTCTCCGGCTCCAGCGGCGTCTCGAACGCCAGCGCTATCTCGCACTCCGGTATCGGGAGCATCTTGCATCCACCGTTGCGGAGAAGCATAAGGCGTATCTCAAGCCAGGCCTTGCTTATGAACCTCCTGTCAGCGAATGCGATGTATCTGTGAGTCATTGAATCTTCTATAAGTTTGGTATGTGGAAGTGCCTGAACTCCTTGGCTGCATCTATGCTCCTTATCGGCAACTTTCCAATCAGTATATCCTTGACCTCTCCGTACTCCGTCTTTGTTATATCATACTTTTCTAGGCGTTTGTTATATAGCTCTACGCCATGGGCGTATCCTGCCTTGAAGTTGTCATAAGCCCCCATATCAAAGGAATCATATGAACCCACAGTATTAGTTGCCAATAAAGTCCTATTCACAAGCGGGAACCTATCGTCGCTGGTGAATAAGTCCTTTACTATGTCCTCTACCCCGTGGTAGTCCACTGTCGGTATGAACCTATTGAACCTCGCCATAAGCGATATTGCGTCGCGCCCCCCCAAATTTACTGTAAACCTCTTTATGTAACCCAGCTTCAAAAGTGCGTTAAAGGTGTAGATTGTGGTCTTGTAGCTTGTCTTGAGCATCACGGCGAGCTGTTTTATTGGGACCCTCGAGTTAAGATTCAGTATCTTGAGCATCTTGCCGTACTTCGGCGCTATATCCGCCCTCTCTATGGCCTCGTCCCTCACCGGGAAATAACCCATACGGTTGAAGCTGACCGTTGAGGTTTCCCATTCCATCCTGTACTTCTTCATCAATTGCGCACGCATTCTCATGTCCCAAGTCAGATACTCTGGAAGCGAGTACGCATTCGCATAGACCAACAGGTCATAAGATCCCCTCGTCCTGGCGGCGAACTGTGTAACGTAGCTCTGAGAAAGCACGCGAGCAACATCAAGGTAATCCGGCGGCTTGCGAAATCGGACGAGTATTACGTGTGGATTGACCAGCCCCAGCTTCACAGGGTCGAACTCCAAGGTATAATCCATCTTTAAGTGCTTCTCAATGGCGCCAAGCTTGGATGCTGCAGTGCCTCTGCTCATATGCAGCTGGTCAGCCAGCTCGCTAACTGTAATTCTGGAGTCGTAGGAGAGCAAGCGTACCATCTTTCTCGTCAAGAGGCTGTACTTCGCGTTGAACTCACTGCTGAACTCGGATACCATGCTATGGCTTATATGGTGCTATATAAATATCTACCTATTTTAGTGCATTTATTTTATAGTCGAAGATTGGACATAAATCCTACTTTTAGATAGAATCTTGTCAAAAAAGACAGACTATATATATTTCGGAACCCACAAGCATTATCGAAGGTAATAACATGACAACAACGATGAAGGAAAGACATGCGGGAGAGGAGGTGTCTGTTGAGACCCACAGGTCAAGGGCAAATGCGCTGGCTGCGGGAACTCTTTCCATAGCGGCGATAGCTGCAATATCAAGCCTTAAGAGGGCGGCAGCTGACGGGGTAGTCACTCAGCAGCCTATTGCGGTAAAAGACATAATAAATTCGGTGCAGCAGGCTCTCTCCACAGGCACTCAGGTGTGCATAACGCACGCAACGCAGTATGGTGACAACATCATAACCGTATGCTCAAAGAGCGGCAATGCCACTGAAGCCTACCTGAAGCTTGCCTCCTCATCCGTGGACCTGAACAACCTGATGCAGAAGATGTACCTTTCTGGCACGGGTGCGGCCCAGCCTGATTTCGGGGGATTCATGCATACACTCACCGACTACCTCACCAGTGCAGGCAAGGCCATGATCGGCAACATCAACACTGATATGCTGTTGGGCGTGCAAAGCCATTTGAGCTCGTTCCTGAGTACCAATATGCACCAAGTACTGGGAATCTTCAGATAACGCCATACGGCATAAAACAGTAGCTAGCTAACCACTGGCGATAGATAGGATTTAATACCGATTTGAGGACTAACCTATTGCTGTGGTAGGATGCCAAAGACGAGTTCGATAAATCCGGCTGACGGGTCGCTGAACAGGGAGATAGAGTTACTTACCGACAGGCAGGCACTGGAGGTCTGCAAGTCCGTGAAGGCGGCGTCAGCGGAGTGGCACGAGATTGGGCTTGAGGCAAGGCTCGGATACGTAAAGCGGCTTGCAGAGGTGCTCAGGTCAAATAAGGTCGAGTACGCCAAACTTTCCACATTGGAGATGGGCCGCGTTGCAAAGGATGCCGAGGTTGAGATAGAGCGGTGCGCCTCGCTCTGCGACATGTACGTCCAGAACGCAACGGAGTGGCTGAAGGACGAGCCCGTCAGCACCGAGTACAGAAAAAGCGTAATATCAATCGACCCCATCGGCGTTGTTCTGGCTGTCATGCCATGGAACTTTCCGTACAGCCAGGCACTCAGGTGCGCAGTGCCCGCGCTGGTGGTGGGCAACACTGTGGTGCTAAGGCACTCCAACAATGTCCCTATGTGCGCACTTGCCATCGAGGGTGCGTTCAAGCAGGCGGGTTTTCCGGATAATGTTTTCAGGACGGTAATAACCGACCGCAAGGCGGTTGCCAAGCTCATAAGGAGCAGGTTTGTCGATGGCGTATCCTTCACCGGAAGCACGCAGGCAGGCAAGAGCATCGCCAAGGTGGCAGCGTCAAGCATAAAGAAATGCGTACTGGAGCTCGGAGGGTCTAATCCGTTCATAGTGCTCAAGGATGCCAACATTGAGATTGCCGCGAGGCAGGCTGTCGAGACCAGGATGGCATCGTGCGGCCAGAGCTGCTCAGCATCAAAGAGGTTCATAGTCCACAAGGATGTCGCGGACGAGTTCGAGCGTAGAGTGATTGAGAACGTCAAGGCGCTTGTGGTGGGCGATCCGACCCACGCAGACACAAGGATAGGCCCGCTTGCCAACATGCAGCAGGTCAAGGCGCTCGAGGAGCAGGTGCGAGACGCGAAGGAGAAGGGGGCAAGGATAGAATGCGGCGGCCAGAGGCACGGCAGCGTGGGGTGCTTCTTCCAGCCTACCGTGATAACCGGCGTGACCCGCAAGATGAAGGTGATGAAGGAAGAGGTGTTTGGTCCCGTAATCCCCATAATCCGGGTGAAGCGGACGGAAGAGGCGATAAGGATTGCCAATGAAACCGAGTTCGGACTGGGCGGCAGCGTATGGACTGCTGATCTCGAAAGCGGGGAAAGGCTTGCGAGGAGCATAGTTGCAGGTGTTGTCTGCGTCAACAGAGGGGCAAGCTCTGACAACCGCCTTCCCTTTGGCGGCGTGAAGAAGAGCGGCATAGGCAGGGAGTTCTCAAGATACGGGCTCCTGGAGTTCGCGAACATAAGGGCAGTGATTGTGGCATAGCCTGCGCCGAGGGGTCAGGCCTCTCCAGCACGCCTTATCGAAAGCGCCTTTATGAAGCCGTATGTCTCGAGTATCGCGGTTCTGTCCGTCTTCATGCCCAGAGATTCGACGACCGCGCTGATGGTCTCATCGCTGGGCTCCCTTCCTATGGCTACCAGGAAGTAGTAAGCGTACACGTATATCAGATGGCTCCTGAGCCCGGTCTTCAGCACCTTTTCTATCATCGCATCATTTGGCTTCAGCCCTAGTGCCTTGGCTATAGCGGTTATAGAGTCCTTGTTCATCTCCCTTCCTGCGAAGCTGAGGAACCCTGCCGCGAAGAGGTAGGGCATTATCCCGCTCCTGAGCGAGCTGCGTATCTCCTTGTTCTGCAAAGCCCTCTTTAGCCCGTACGTCATTATGTTGGTCGAGGTGTCCTCTACCGCTGTTATGACCGCAACCAGCGCAGCGTATCCCGCCTCCGACGCGATCTCCTCATCCAGCTCCTTGTCCATCAAATCCGGGTCTATGTCCGTCAATCCATTACCTATGAAAAACTCACGCAGGAGAGTTTTATATAAGCGTATGGTTCCTATACTCTATTACAGAGTCGCGTTGATACAATGAGGCAGCAAGATATCATTTTCCTTAACTCCGTATTCTTCGTCATAGGTTTCGTAGTTGTCTTCTCCGTGGTCGGCATAGCCCTTCAGAGCCTGCTCTCCCACACCGCCCACACGGTAATGGCCGTGCTAAGGATAGCGGGCGGCGTGATAATAGTGGCGCTTGGAGCACTGCTCATAGCATCGCTCAAGTATCCGATACCGTTCTTCTCAACAGAGCACAAGATACACGTAAGGAGGTTCAGCAACAGCTTCTTCACGTCCCTGATGTTCGGAGTCGCGTTCGCAATAGGCTGGACACCGTGCGTTGGCGCGATACTGGGCGCGATATACGCACTTGCCGCAACATCACCAGGCATCGGCTTCCTCCTTCTGCTCACCTTTTCAATAGGTCTGGGCATTCCCTTCCTCATCGTGGGTGCATTCACGTCCAAGCTCTCAGGCTTCCTGCACAAGATAGGCGGATTCCTCAGGTACTTCAACATCATCGGAGGGCTCTTCCTCATCGGGATAGGGCTTATGGTCGCGTTCAACTACATAGGGATAATATCCGTGTTCTTCCTCGGCACAAGCGGGATGGCTCTTAGCAACCAGCTCAACTTCATAATCGCACTGGTTGCTGGCATGCTGACATTCCTCTCGCCATGCATACTCCCGCTTCTGCCCGCATATTTCTCTTACATGGCGGGCACAACCGCAGAGACGGTGAAAAAATGAAGATTAACATCTACATACTGGTTTTCGGGATAATAGCGGCTATCGTCATAGTCGCGGCTGCATCGACGCTGTTCTTCAACCAGGCACCGCAGCAGGTCATGACTTCGAACCTGCCAAACTACGGTCCTGCGCCCAACGTACAGGGGATAGCGTACTGGATAAACTCGCCGCCCCTCAACCTGACCCAGCTTAAGGGTAAGGTGGTGCTCATTGACTTCTGGACATACTCATGCATAAACTGCATCCGCACAACCCCCTACCTCAATGCATGGTGGAGCAAGTACGGAAACAACGGTCTGGTGATAATAGGCGTCTCCACTCCTGAGTTCCAGTTCGAGCACAACTACACCAACGTCCAGTCCGCAGTGACCCGCTTCGGGATAAGGTATCCGGTCGCGATGGACAACAACTACTCCACATGGTTCGCCTACAACAACCAGTACTGGCCAGCTGACTACATCATAGACGCAAGCGGCAATGTGAGGTACGTGCACTTCGGAGAGGGCGACTACGCCAACACTGAGAACGTGATACAGACGCTTCTGCAGCAGGCAGGATACAAGGTCAACACTACGGACGTCAACGTAACCGAGGCGGTCAACTTCTCTGGGATACAGAGCCCCGAGCTCTACTTCGGCTACCAGACGAGCAAGGAGCACGGCACGCTGATAGGCGACAAGCAGGGATACGGCACCAACAAGACCATAAACTACACCACGCAGAACGTGACTGTCAACAACACCGCGTACCTGGAGGGCAGCTGGTACAACGCCCCCGACGGGATGATCTCGGTCAACGGCTCAAGGCTACTTCTCAACTACAACGCCAAGAACGTCAACATAGTTGCGGGGCCATCGGGCATCAACTCAACCACCATAACCGTGAAGGTGGACGGCCAGAACCTGACAACGGCAAATGCAGGCAGCGATATCCCGCTCACGAATGGCGTGGGCACTGCCACGATAAACTCGGCCAGGCTGTACAACATAGTCGCCGGGCAGTCATACGGTCACCACATGCTGGAGATAGACGCCGCCCCCGGGATGAAGATATACACGTTCACATTCGGGTAATCGCATGACAGAGCTCAAAATCGACAGGAAGACGACCGCGCTCGTGGTGATAGATCTGCAGAAAGGCATAGTTGCCAGGGGCGACACGAAGCCGCACCCCACATCAGAAGTGGTCGACAACGCGGTGAAGTTGGCCAATGCGTTCAGGAAGAGCGGGATGCCAGTCGTCCTTGTTCATGTTTCCATGTCCGAGGCGGAGAGGCTGAAGACCATAAGCGACACGATGTTCACCATGCCTCCTCTCCCTCCGGACTGGGCGGAGATAATCCCCGAGCTTGGGCCAAAGGACGGCGACATCACCATAACAAAGAAGCAGTGGGGAGCTTTCTATGGAACGGAGCTGGAGCTCCAGCTCAGGAGAAGGGGCATCGAGACGATTGTGCTATCTGGCATCTCGACCATCTATGGCGTTGAGAGTACTGCAAGGACGGCCAACGAGATGGGGTTCCAGCAGATATTCGCAGAGGACGCGATGTCCGACCTCGGCTCTGCCGAAGCGCACAACAACACAATAGATCATATATTCAAGCGGATTGGCAGGGTAAGGAAGAGCTCCGAGATACTGGATGCGCTCAAGTGACTCACCAGTTTATCTCGACAGAACTGCCCATTGCAAACCATTAAATATTAGTAAATTCATATAAAATACAGAAGAATAAAAGATAGCGGTAGGTGCTTCGCACTAACGCTGTAAAGCTGTTACTGCTTCTTTTAAATTTCGGTGTTAACGTGAAGTATTTTTCAGATATGGGACTAAAGCCGGAGCTAGTTGAAGCTCTGAACAGGATGAATTTTGTCACTGCGACAGACGTTCAGGAACACGTGATTCCAGTGGCCCTTCAGGGCAAGGACGTTATAGTCAGGGCAAAGACGGGAACAGGCAAGACATTCGCCTTTTTGATACCGATAATGCAGAGCTCGGCAAGGAGCCACACTCCTGTCGCGCTCGTTGTAGTTCCCACAAGGGAGCTTGCGCTGCAGATATCGGAGGTTGCGACAAAGCTGCTGCACGGCCACGGTGGCGTTGCGGTGGTCTACGGAGCCGCTTCGATGAACGTGCAGATCCAGGCATTGAGGAGGAACCCCAACCTTGTGGTCGGAACTCCGGGAAGGATATTGGACCTGATAGAGAGGGGAGCGCTCAGGCTCGAGAACGTTAAGTTTATGGTTCTCGACGAGGCCGACACTATGTTCGATATGGGATTCATAGACGACATAGAGATGATACTTTCAAGGACTCCGAAGACAAGGCAGACGATGTTGTTCTCGGCAACTATGCCGGACAGGATACTCGAAGTCGCCAAGAGCCATATGAAGGACTACGCCTACATGAAGATCGGGCAGGAGGAGCAGCTGACCGCAATCAAGATAAAGCACTACTACACTGTTTGCGACAACCGTATGAAGTTCGCAAACCTGGTGGCATACATAAAGAAGTTCAATCCGGTCAAGGCGATAATATTCTCGCAGACAAAGTACGCTGCGGACGAGATACACAACGCACTCAGGGAGCAGGGGATAGAATCGCTGCTGATGCACGGAGGGCTAACCCAGTCAAAGAGGGAGGCCTCGATGAGGATGTTCAAGAAGGACGGCCGACTCCTGATAGCGACCAATGTCGCATCCAGGGGGCTTGACGTAAAGGGCGTCACCGACATAATAAACTTCGACATACCTGACGACCCGCACATCTATGTGCATAGGGTAGGCAGGTCGGCAAGAATGGAAGCCGACGGAAAGGCATTCACGATAGTGGGAAGGGACCAGTCCCGAATAGTCGAGGACATAGAGTACACCACCAAGATAAGGATGGAGAGACTCGACCTTGACACCACCCCGTACAAGAACATAGTCCTGTTCAAGGGAAGAAGGGCAGGGGGTCCGGGAGGCGGAGAGCGCCCAGGCTTCAGGAGAGGGCCCGAGAGGCGCTTCGGAGGCGGTGGCCACGGCGGCGGAAGGGACAGGGACCGCGGCAGCTCAGGAGGAGACCACAGGGGCGGCGACAGGTCCAGTGGCGGCGGCGGAGGCGGAGCCAGAAGGAGAGGCCCGCCGAGAGACCGCTCATACGGGAGGCACGTCCCCAGCGGCTTCAAGGACTGATGATCCCGCTTTCTAAAAAGCAATATCAGCGAAAGCCAACGGCGGCTTTCGTCAGATATATCGCCGTCTAAGATGAATCCTTAAAAACAAGAGTGGACTCTGCGGGAATCGCACCCGCGACCTTCCCGTTGCAAACGGGACGCTCTACTCCTGAGCCAAGAGCCCAATGTGATAAATCTATCGCGTTGGAATATTTAGCCTTTTGTCTGAGATGCAGAAAGAATTAGTCAGCGCCTGCCTGCCTTCTTTCCCTTCTTCTGGGTCTTCTTCATGTGCACCTTCCTCTGCACCTTTACCTTCTTGCCCACCTTCTTTATCCTTACGTTCGTCTTCTTCGTTACCCTTCCGCCCTTGGTCTCCGATGTAAGCCTTTCCACTATCTCGAGGTCCCTCTGGTTGTTCTTCCCCTTCTCCACCTGGTCGAGCATGTTGTCTATGACATTGTCGCTTATGGTCTCCGAGTCCTTCGTTGCGTTGGAGAGCAGGGCGTTCTCTATGTCGCCCTTCTTGAGTACCCTGTTCAGTGCCGAGAGGTCCTTTATCCTCTGCATCTCGTGCGCATACTTGCTCTTCTTGTTGTCCTTCATCAGCATCAATCCAGGTTGTTTAACTTAAGTGGCATAGGCTATTAACCTTTGCGGCGGCATACGGCGTTCCGGGCTCAGAAAGCCATATATATTTCGTGCCAAGAAGGATTAGCTAACAAGCCCAAGCTGGGCAAGGAAGCTGGAAGGAACATGACTACTGAGATAACAAAAACCGGGCTGACAGAAGCGAAGGTAGCCGAGCTCAGGCGCAGGGCAGAGGGCAGCGCGGCAAACGCCAGGTCGCAAGACAAGGCAAAGCTCTACAAGGCGGCCGCGTCCGAGTTCCTCAGCGCAGCGGTGCTTTACGCGCAGGTCTACAAGAGCACCAAGAGCAGGGAGGATCTGGCCCTGAGCACCAAGCATTACCTGGAGGCGGGGCTGTCATTCAATGCTCACGGTTCCTTCGTTGGGGAGAAGATTAAGCAGGGCATGGGCCGCGGCGTCTACACCAACAGGGACTTTATCGATTCGTGCGAAAGCGCCATACACTGCTTCACCAAGGCCAAGGACAAGGCAAGGGCTGAAGCGGCAAGGAGCCAGCTCACTTCCGGCACCGTCTCAAGCTCCGTATCCGAGCTCCGGAAACACAGCAGGACAATCTCATCCGCGCTCTACATAGTGAATGAAACTTTGGAGATTACGCTCAAGGGCGGCATAGACATAAGGAAGAACCCCACATCCGAGCGCTCGGTTCGGTGGGCCCTGAGGTCTCTTGAGTCGAGCAGCAAAGAACTGCACACATCGATTGCCAACGCCAAGAAGCTGCTGGGCAAGGAGCCGCCCAAGTAAGCGGTTCGAGAGCCCAGAAAGCCATATATATTTCCTTCAAAGAAGGGTTAGCTAATGGGAAGCCAAATGAAGGGGAAGGAGCCAGAGCGCCTCACGCTGGAGGCCATAGCGTCTGGCGCCATCGATTACATGACCGATTGCAGTAATGGCCAGCGCAAAAACAGGGTGGGGAACATGGAAAGAACCGCCACCGTGATCAACCATGCGCTGTTCTCGTTGAGCTCAAGCCCTCTGTCCACCCTAGAAATAGTGAATGGGGTAAAACTCTCATACCTCTATGCGCACAGCCATGCAGACACGGAGATAAAAGCCCAGCCCACTGGCATACTGACCGCGGTCCTGCGCGGCGTTTTCATCGTGGAGCTGCTGAACGAGCTGCACATAACCAACATCCCCATCCGTGAGAATGACGGGGGACTCGGCCATTTCACCAAGCTGCGCAGCGCGATAGAGAGCACCATCTCGGAAAAGCAGGCGATAGGCAAGCACGGCACCAATCTAATCCGCACCATAACCTCGAACGGGAACAAGTTCCCCGGGTCGGTGACAAGCCTAGACTCCCTTCCTGGCATAATCTCCGCATTGAGGGCTGAGGGTTCACCCGCAGAGGCGCTCAAGAGCCTAGACCTCAGGACGCAGGGGGCGCTTGCGGCAAAGATAAATGCAGAGGGCGACATGAGGAAGGTCAGGCCTATGGACCGATTCCTGCGGTACCTGAAAAACGGCAGAAAGGACGATTGCGTTGACAACTGAGACCCAGCAGAAGGCGAAAGCACCCAGAGTTACGCTTCGCAATATTGCGGAGGGCGCGGTAGAGTACTTCTCAGAGAACAAGTACAGCTACTCCAACAACACCATCGCCTTGCTGATGAAGCTTGACGGCTCGGCAAAGTGCTACCTGTCCACCCTAAGGGGCGGATCCTTTGACACAAAAGAGCTCGCCACCGCCGCGCAGGTCTCTTTCCTGTACGCCAAGCTGCTCTCACATCGCGACCCCGAATTCAAGGATGCGCAGATGAGCACCCGCGGTGTATTGGTCAGGTCGCTGTTCGCCGTTCATCTCTTCGAGCAGATGCGGATTGGAGGCCAGGGGCCGGAGAGGGCAGACTTTGATTCGAGGCAGCATATAACCATGCTGGCCAACGTGATCAACGTATCGCTCTCCGAGAGGGCCCATATAACCCACAAGAGCCAAAGGCTCATATCTTCAATAGTGCGGGGCGGAATGCGCTTCCCCTCGGAGAAGTCCTATCTTGACTATGTGCCGCTTATAGCAAAGGCATTCGGGAGGGACGGTTCGGAGGGCGCCAAGAAGCTCAACAGCTTCACAATGAAAATTCTCGATTCAAAGTTGGATGGGGAGAAGAATTGGCATCCCTCCTATTATCTCAGGCGCTACCTGAAAGGGGGCCTAGAAGGGCAGGGGAGTGATTAAGATGACGATGCAGAAAAAAAAGGAGACCGGAAATCCGCCGCTCACAATCGAGCAGATAAGCCGCGGTGCCGTGGAGTACCTCTGTAATCCACCCAAAAGTACGGTTCCCAAGATTACGCTTGAGGGGCTTGTGAAAATAAACCTAACGGCAACCTATTACCTGAACAAGGCAGGACATACAGCTGCAGAAGACGCCATATACTCCGATGCGGTCAAGCTTGCCTACATATACGCCCAGGGCGCGCGCACGGACCCGTCAGCCCAACAGGTTAAGGTAGTCGGCAAGAACCTTGCCATAGCCCGGACCATATTCATATTCCAGTTCTTCAACGAGCTAGGAATCGGGGACATGCCGATAAAGGAGGAGCACTCCAGCGGCAATCACTTCAATGATGTCGCAAATGCGATGTTTCTTGATTGTAACCAAAGGATTCAGGGGATGAGCAAGTTCGGCAGGGAGACAATACGCTCCATACTCCGGAACGGGATGCGGTATCCGGATGCGCCCACGGCCCTGGACCTTCTCCCCGACATACTGGCCACCCTCCGCAAGGGCTCAGAAACCGTGGAGCTCAAGGCGGTGCTTTACGGCCTCAATGCCTCGGCAGTAGGCAGCATCAGCTCCAGGATGGAAGCCGAGCGGAACTTCCGCCTCAAGGGCATAATGGGGCAGGCGCTCTCCAACTTCTCAAGTCAATGAGCCTATGGGGCATTTTCCCTCTCCGGGCCCTTTGCCAAATATGTCCCGAAACCGACGGAACCTATTTAAACCTTTTCGGGTAAAATAATAGTTGGTGCTATTATGGCAGCCGGGCTCTATAGGCTCTTGATTGTATTCTAAGGAAAGCTGTTTTTGGCTGTTCTGTGA
>DATLRT010000026.1:0-8351 GCA_035534575.1 Candidatus Acidiferrales bacterium | reverse complement strand
TTCTCGGAACCTTCCTTCCGCAGGAGTCGCAACAGACTACTGTTTCCTTTCCTCTCGTCACTATAACACCTTTAACACTTAGAATTGTCACAAGAAGATTAATAATGCTTACACCATCATATTATACCGTCAATACAGTGGTCGGATGAAGATTTACCTTATAAGCGATAACAAGGCGATGGAGATTGCGATGGCGAACGCGATAGCCAAGGCGAACCACTCGCCCATAATGAGCGAGCTCTCATACGGGGATTACAACGACATGATAGACGAGGCGATAGACAACCTCAAGTCGGGCTACGACCTGATGCTGATGTTCGCGAGCGACTCAATCAACGCTTGCATAGAGGCGAACAAGACCGGAAAGCTCAGGGCTGTGGTGTGCAGCACCCAGGAGGATGCCGCAAGGGCCAAGAAGGCCGGAGTGAATCTGGTGATAATAGACGGCGACGCGAACAAGACCGAGGCGTACGGCGTGATAAGGGGCCTGCTATCCGCGACTGTCCAGCAGTCTCCGAAGAAGGAAGCAGAGAAGCAGCAGCCGGCGTCCAAGCCGCTGTTCAAGATGCCGATGCAAAGGAGGCAGCAGGCAGAAGAGGAGGAGGAAGAGCCCGAAGAGGAAGAGGACGAGGGAACTCCGCCGAAGAAGGAATCCGGAATCGTGGGCAAGATAAAGTACCACTTCGGCCTGGACTGATAGAATGGACCTCAACTGCGAGAGGGCCATGGGCATAATCATCCCAGCCATCAGGATATCCGTTTCCAAACGGCTGAAGAAAGAGGGGATGACGCAGAGCGAGATATCCAAGAAGCTCGGCATCAGGCAGGCAACGGTCAGCAAGTATCTCGCCGGCAAGTACTCCGCGAAACTCAAGAAGGCGGAGAGGCTTGTCGATGCGAAGGGGCTCTCAGCTAGCATCTCCAAGATAATAAATCAGGGCAGGAGCGCACAGCAGGTCGCCGATGCGATGGATGCAATGGCGTTCAGGAAGGAGATAGTGGCGGCAGCGATCAAGATAGACTCGGGCTGACCCTAAGCTGCGCTCCCAATCTCTCCAGCTCCGGTATGAACTTTGAGTAAGAGACATCAACGCAATTCGGGTCTGTCACAGTCGTGTTTCCCACATACATTCCCGCAATCGCAAATGCCATGAACATCCTGTGGTCGCCTTCCTTTGCGGGGTCGCCCCTCGAGTCCAATGCAGCCCCGCGCAAGTCGCCCTCGGTCCTTATCCAGAGACCGTCAGGCTTCTCCTCCACTATGGCGCCGAGCTTGGGCAGCTCCCGTGAGAGGACCGCTATCCTGTCCGTCTCCTTGAACCTTGCCTGCTTCACGTTCACTATCCTTACCCAGTTGCTTGACTTCAGCCCCATCGCAGCAACCGCTGGGAGCGAGTCCGGCGAGTTTGAAAGGTCTATGGTCCCTCCGCTGATGTCCGATGCCCTCACACCAATCACGTTCTCCTGAACGTACACATCCGCACCCAGCCTTCTTGCGTTCGGCACTATCGAGCTGTCAGCCTGCGGCAGTGTCACGTCTATGTTGATTGCGATCTCCATCTCCCTGCCCACCAACACATTGGCTGCAAGAAGGAGCGCTGTGCCGGAGAAATCCGATGGTACAACGAAGTTGGTGCTCCTGTAGTCCGCCCTGTCGACCCTGTACTTCTTGTATGGCTCGATAACCTTCACCGCAACCCCGAACTTTTTCATGGTAGCTATAGTGGAGTCCACGTAGGTCTTGGAAACGAGCTCGTTCTTTATGTTGAGCGTAAGCCCCCTCTCCATGAGCGGGGCGGCTATGAGGAGTCCGGATACGAACTGGCTGGAGATTGAGCCGTCCACTACTATCTCCCCTCCCTCCGCACCATCTCTACCTGTTATCGTGAGCGGCGCCTTTCCGTTGTTCGATACGCAGCTCGCGCCTAGGGCGTTTATCGTGTCCACGATGGGCTGCATCGGCCTCGACCTCAAGCTATCGTCGCCGTCGATGGTAACCCTGCCCTCGCATACGCTCGCAATCGCCGCGGTTATCCTCATCGTGGTGCCGGAGTTCGATGCGTCTATCCCGCTCTTGACTATCCTGGGTCTTCTGTTCCCGTCCACGCGCAGCATATCCTGTCCGGGGAAGTACTCTATGTCTGCTCCCAGCGCCCTCCCCGCCTCTATGCTGGCAAGGGTATCCCTGGAAATTAGGGGAGAGTGTATCCTGCTGGTGCCCTCCGAGACCGAGGCTATGAGTATGGCCCTGTGGGTGTAAGTCTTGTCGCTCATCGGGGTTATCCTCCCGGTAAGCTGGGACCTCCCAACATGGCATATCTCGACCATGGTCTGGCTTTCTTTTGGAGGTCTAAAAAGCTTTTCTTCAGCCCCTTTCCCAAGGGCCAAAATAGTGGGGCGCAAAAGCTGAAAAGAAGTAAAAACCCCAGCGGATAGGCTTTAAATACCTTCGAACGGCTACTTTAACCGTTATAGTGGTTGAAATGCAGAATGCTAACGAAGTACAGGTCGAGAGCGTAAAGACGCAGGTCCAGCCTCAGGCTGTTCAGCCTATGGACCCAGCTCTGGCTCCTTATCACAGGACGATGGAGGACATCGAGAAGATGCCGGTGATAGAGAAGACCATGACAGTATGCCCTGAGTGCAAGCTCATCGTCAACGGAATCATATACAAGGACGGGGACAACGTGATGATAAGGAAGCACTGCCCGGAGCACAACTGGACGATAGAGAAGTACTGGGAAGACTATGATATGTACATGAAGATGAGGCGTTACAATTACTTCGGAAGGGGATTCGACAACCCCAACTTCATAACGGAGACGAAGGGCGCAAACTGCCCGTTCGACTGCGGAATGTGCGAAAGGCACAAGTCGCACACCGGCCTGGCCAACGTCGTGGTAACAAACAGGTGCCACCTGTCGTGCTGGTACTGCTTCTTCTATGCGAAGGAGGGAGAGCCGATATACGAGCCCAGCACCGACGAGCTCAGGAAGATATTCAAGAACCTGAGGAACCAGAAGCCGATTCCAGCCAACGCCCTCCAGATAACTGGAGGAGAGCCGACGATGCACCCCGACATAGTGGGCGTCATACAGGCCGCGAAGGAGGAGGGCTTCGACCAGATCCAGCTCAACACAACGGGAATCAACCTTGCGCTGAACCCCGAGATGGCATATAGGATAAAGCACGCCGGCGCCGGCACGCTTTACCTGAGCTACGACGGAGTGAGCAAGAGGGCGAACCCCAAGAACCACTGGGAGGCCCCTCTGACGCTCGACGTCGCGAGGAAGGCGGGCATAAACGTTGTGCTCGTACCTACCGTCATAAGGACGATAAACGACCACGAGCTGGGCAACATAATCAACTTCGCTCTGAACAACATCGACGTGATAAAGGCGGTCAACTTCCAGCCGGTTTCGCTGGTGGGAAGGATGCCTACCAGGTTGAGGGAGAAGCAGAGGATCTCGATTCCGGGAGCCATCAAGCTCATAGAGAAGCAGACCAACGGCGTGATAAAGAAGGACCACTGGTTCTCGGTTCCGTACGTCGGAGGAATAAACAAGTTCATAGAGGCGCTTACGGGCGAGTACAAGTACGACCTCTCCATCCACTTCGCGTGCGGTGCGGGATGCTACCTGTTCCTCGACAGCGACAACAAGTTAATTCCGATAACGGAGTTCGTGGACGCACCGGGCCTGCTCGACCACCTGCAGAAGGCGGTCAACGACATGGAAGGCAAGGGCAAGCTGCAGAGGAAGGCCATAGCGGTCAAGACCCTGCTCCAGCTCGGCAAGTTCATAGACAAGAAGAAGCAGCCCAAGTCGGTCAACTTCCTGAAGCTGCTCATGTCGATATTCACCAAGCACGACTTCGGATCAGTGGGAACGCTGCAGATGAAGTCGCTGTTCTTGGGAATGATGCACTTCCAGGACGAGTACACATACGACATACACAGGGTGGAGAAGTGCGACATTCACTACGCCATGCCTGACGGAGAGGTTCTCCCGTTCTGCACGTTCAACGTGTTCCCTGAGGTATATAGGGACAAAGTCCAGAAGCAGTACTCAATCCCTACGAAGGAGTGGTCAAAGACCCACCCGAGCTGGGGATACTCCAAGGACAAGTACATAAGGAACGTCAAGGAGTGGGAGGCAACTGAGCCGTACCAGAGGACATATGGAAGGATGATTGACTACTTCGCAATGCCGGTCAACGGGGGCATGCCTGTGGCGAGCTTCGCGAACGAGAGGTTCGACGGGGTCGCGCCAAAGGTAGCTCCGCAGGTCCAGGTAATGCAGGCCTCCAACGCGCACCAGGCAGAGCAGGTAGTAAGGATGCCTGCGCCATCGCCTGCCGTTGCGGCAGAGGTAGCGCCGACAATGCACGCACATGAGGGCGCTCACTCCGACAAGAAGGAGGGAGACTCATGCGGCTGCGGAGGCGGAGGATGCGGTTGCGGAAGCGGAAAGGGAGCTGAGGCTGAGGATTCGTGCGGCTGCGGAAGCGGCTCGTGCGGATGCTGAGACCTCACTCTCTCCATTCCATCTGATATCAAATCGTGCTTCATATGGACCACAGCACCCAAACCGAGGTAAAGCAGGCAGAGGAGGAGAACTCCGATTTTGAGGCCTACGTTACCGAGGACGGAAAGAAGTACCACGTACCGTACAGGATGATAAAGAGGCTCATATTCTCCAACGTCAGCAAGGAGGAGCTGAAGGACATACAGCACTCCGCGAGGCTGCAGTACAGGCTGATGCTGATGGATCCCGTCATCAAGGCGAACGTCAACTTCACCAAGCGCATCATCACGATTCTCTACAATCCGAAGACGGCGGACAACATAAGGGAGAAGACGAGCAAGGAGGAGCTGATGGATTTCCTTGCGAAGCAGGGAGTGAACGTCGACCCGAAGTTCATGGTCGACGAGGATTACGATTACTACAAGAACCTCTACACATACGCATACATGCCGCCCTCAATAAGGGAGACCACACCGTACGGATACACGAAGGAGGAGTGGCTCAAGCTGAAGGACGACTGGCAGGTGAAGATGCAGAAGGGAGAGGCGGCGAAGCTGGGCAAGCACAAGGCCTGGCAGGACAGCTACCTCGAGGCCAACCCGGAAATACAGAAGGCGATAGCCCCTGACTTCAAGCCATCCGTGGTTGTGGAAGGGAAAAAGTCCCTTCTGGGCGGACTGCTGGGCAAGAAGCCCTCTGCCAAGAAGAAGGAGAAGGGGTTCTGGTTCCACGGAATCTAGACTTGTTTTGATGTGAGCAAATGCCGAAGACACTCGTACTGATAGACCCGGACAAGACTCTGGTCAAGGAGACGAAGAACGTCTCTCAGTACTACATGGAAGGCATAAGGATGGTCTACGGCGTGTATATCGACGACATAAACCTCGACGAGTTCGTGGGCAAGACCACTCAGGAGACCGTTGTGGAGCTGCTCAAGAGGAACGATATCCCTGAGGCGGAGATACAGGAGAAGCTTCACGTCTTCTCCGAGGAGCTGCCGTACGAGCACTACAACGTCGCGGGCCACGACCACGCGACGCTTGGCGACGGTGCGAAGGAGACGATGGAAAGACTCTCGAAGGACAACGACATAATGCTCGGCGCGGCATCGGGCCAGCTCGAGAGGATACTCAAGAACATGTTCGAGCGCGCCGGAGTGAAGATGGAGGACTACATAAGGTTCGGCGCATACGGCGACGCGGCGTTCGACATGAGCGGGATAATAACCGCAGCGGTCGAGAAGGCGAACGGATTCGGGATAGCGAAGGAGAGGATGTTCTTCGTCGGATACTCGCCACAGTCCATAACCGCGGCCAAGGCGCTGGGCCTGAGGACCATCGGAATAGCCACTGACTACTTCTACACCGAGCAGCTCACACAGGCGGGAGCGGAGCGCGTGACCAAGAGCGCAAGGGACATACCCAAGATGGTAAAGTAGGTTCTTATTGCCCGCCGCCGAGATACTAATATAAACTTGTAATTGTCCATACTAACCAGTGATAGGTTGCAGAGCTCAGGCAAGGCCCAATCGGCAATGGAGTACCTCACCACCTACGGATGGGCCATACTCGTAATAGTGGTACTTGCCTCCTTGCTCTACCTCTACTCATCCGCCCCGGAGACCGCACCACCGACAACATGCACCTTCATCAGCGGGGTCTACTGCAATGCTATAGTCGTCGGCACAAACACGGTCACCAAGGCCACCACGGTCGGGATATTCCTCTCCAACTCCCAGCCGTACCCTATCGCCAATCCGCGCCTCTTCGCAAAGGTCAGCGGACAGAACACTACCACAGTCCAGTGCTCGCCCAACTATGTAATCTCAGGAGGATCGCTCGTCTGCTCGCTGCAGCTTTCAACCACCACGAGTCTAGGGCAGTTCCTGGCCGGACAGCTCTACCTGAACGCCACCTATTGCGGGCTGCAGGTCAACTACTCGCAGGCCAACCTCTGCTCGTCGGCGCCGAGGGAGACATACTCCGGGAGCTTCGACTCCCATATCGAGCCGCTGATAGGGACAAACACTATAATAACGCTATCCGCGGCGAACTCAAGCCAGCTGGCCAACGGAGGACTAGACTCCCTGACGGCCACGGTGAAGCTTCTCGGATATCCGCTCCCAGGAGCCACGGTGAACTTCACAGCCAACGTGCCCGGATACGTCATGGCGCCCAACGTCACGGTGACCAACAATACCGGCACCACGCTCAGTCACATATCCGGCACAAAGGCGGGTAATGTGCTGGTGAGCGCCAGATACGGGGGCCTGATAGCCAACACCGTTATACAGTTCCTCTCCTCAACGAACGTCAAGTTTGCAGTGACAGGGTTCCCCTACTGCTCCACCGCTGGACAGATAATAACGATTGACGGCGCGGGATACACGTGCAGCCAGCTGACTGCGGCCACATTCTCATGGGCGCAGGGAAGCGTCCACTCCTGCGCCGTCAACGCAATTGTCACCGACAACTCATTTGTGCAGGGCGCATGCAAGACATCCGGTCTCTTCTGCACGGCGAACCAGAACACCACACTCACGCTTAACTGCACGCCCCAGTATTACCTTACGGAATCCGCAAGCCCTGGCGCGGGCGGCTCGGTGCTTCCGGGAAGCGGGTGGCACAACAACACCTCATCGGTCACGATAAGCGAAACCAACAGCGTGGGCTACATATTCAACGGCTGGACAGGGGTAGGCACCGGATCATACACCGGCGCGTCCACCTCCACGGGCATAACCATTAACTCGCCGATAACGGAGACGGCGGGATACACGCAACCCTTCTCCGCCACGTGCGGCGGCACGCTCACCCTTGTTGCAGGTAACGACATATGCACATTCACCTCAAGCGGGACCTTCACGGTCGCAGGCAGTAGCGCCAACGTTGCGGTTCTTGTAGTAGCGGGAGGCGGCTCCGGCGGTTGGGAGGTAGGCGGAGGAGGAGGAGCAGGCGGCCTTATCTACAACGCACTATTTCCAGTCTCTCCGCAGGCTTACAGCGTAACTGTCGGGATTGGAGGGATAAGCAATGCCATGGTTGGGGGGCAGAACGGCGTCAACAGCATATTTTCCACATTAACTGCCATAGGCGGCGGCGTGGGTTATGGCGGTGCAGGTGGCTCCGGCGGCGCGCTTTATAATGGACAGGCTGGCAGCCCCGGCTCAGGCACAGCCGGGCAGGGCAACAACGCAGGCAGCGGCGGTTATGAATCTACGGGGGGCGGAGGGGGCGCAGGCGCCGTCGGGGGAAACGGCGGCAGCAATTCCGGAGGCGCAGGCGGCGCTGGTGCAACTTATAGCATTTCTGGCTCGGCGGTGACCTATGCCGGCGGCGGAGGCGGCTATGGTTATTCGGGCGGCGGCTCCGGCGGCTCCGGAGGCGGCGGAGGCGGAGGATATTATTCCTCCGGCGGCGGGTCGGCCACGGCAAATACTGGCGGTGGTGGAGGAGGAGATGGCACCGGGCATCCAGGCGGCGCAGGCGGTTCAGGCATAGTGATAATCGCCTACAACGCGCTTGGCAACGGAACCCCGTAGCATGGCCCTGCGGATGCGTAGCAGCGAGCGCCCTTCTGGCAGAAAGCCTTAAATAGCTTGATGCGAGAATAGAATATACCTGAAAGGCAGGTCCTTTATCCTAAAGGAAGTAATCACTGGATGAAGTACAGAACCGACGGTGTTATATATGGCAAAGTCCTACGTGAAATTCGAAGTATCGACAGAAGTCGTCGCAAAGACGTACGAGGCCCTGCAGATGGCAAGGCAGTCAGGAACGATAAGGAAGGGAGCCAACGAGGTGACCAAGAGCGTCGAGAGGGGGC
>DATLRT010000025.1:0-5046 GCA_035534575.1 Candidatus Acidiferrales bacterium | reverse complement strand
ATGTAAAATCAGCTTTTCTTATTGCAACCGCAAAAATACATACTGCAAGCTTGAAAAAGAAAGCCTGATTTCAATAGTATTTTATGTCTAAAAGATATAAAAAGCTATTGGTTTCCTGACGTTAATGGGGTATATGGCGGGGGACCTACATGTTGTAGTAGGAGGCGGTTATTATGGGGTCGTTGTGGGGCGCCATCGCCTTCCTCAGGTCATCCAGCAGGTGGGCGTTGCCCGGGCCCACTGCCACGTTGAGGAAGTGGCCCAGAGAGACGGTCTTTCCGTTCTCGGTCCTGGCCACGTTCCTGTCTATGCAAACCTCCACGCCGTCGTGGGTTATGTATACGAAGCGCTCCTTCGTGACCGACAGCACCCTCTTGTTGTATAGCTCAAGTATGCCGCGCTCTGCGTCGCCCTCTATCGGGAAGGATATGCTGGCCCTCTCCAGAAAGTCCTGCTGCGTCTCAAGGCGCGGCCCCTTGTATGTGAATGTCTTTTTGCCCGGCTCGGACCTTATCCTTATTATCTCGTCGGTTTTCCTCAGGTCCGCAGCCTCGGAAGTATAATAGTCGTCGCGCTGCACAGACTGGGATGACAGCTGAGCCGCCAGAGCGTAGGGAACCTTGAAATCCTCGCCTACCTTGAACTTGATCTGCAACTCCCTCTTGTCAGAGCTCAGTGTCTCCTTGTACGGGTCGTAGTTGTTGGTTATGACTATGTCGGCGAACGCCATCGTGGGGCCCACGTACTTCGCGTACATCTTCTCAAGCGTGTTGCCCATGTACCCTATTATGAAGCTGGGGGTCCAGACGGTTCTCTTCAGGTCCCTTGCGAGCCTCCTCGCGACCCTGCTGTGGGTGCTCGCGTCCACGAACGCCTTCACATCGGAGACCCTTGCGAGCTGCTCGTGGAGCGCCATTATGCCCTCGACTATCACCACCTTTGGCGGCGAGATAGGCTCAGTCCCCATCCTCTCCTGGGTCTTGAAGCTGAATATCGGCTTGTCTATCGGCTGCGATGCCTTGAGCGCCTGCATGTGCTGCTCAAGCAGCGCGATGTCGATGTAGTTGGGGTGGTCAAAGTTGATCTCCCTGCCGGCCGCGGTCTCGCTGTCAACGAAGCTCTTGCCCTTGAAGTAGTCGTCCATTGTTATAAGGATTGACTCGCCCTTGAACGCGTCCGCAACGCGGGCGGAGACTATGCTGCTCTTTCCAGATGCTGAGCCCCCGGCTATGCTCACTATTATAGGACTGGTCGAACCCGACCTCAGCCTGTTTATCATTGCGATGAGGGCGCTGACGCCCTCCTCGACATTGTAGCTTTCCGGCATCTGCCCACTCGCGCGATTATGTTCCCTCTTCCCAGCCCGTCAGGTACTTCTCCTGGTCAGGGGTGAGTGTATCAATCGATATGCTCATGCTCTCCAGCTTCAGCCTTGCGACCTGCTGGTCCTGCTCCTTTGATATCTCGTAGACATCGGGCTTCATACCCTTTGACTCCTTGACAAGCCTGACGATAGACAGGAACTGGTTGGCGAAGCTCATGTCCATGACCTCGCTCGGGTGGCCCTCCGCAGCCGCAAGGTTGACCAGCCTTCCCTCACCAAGTAGGTGAAGCTTCCTGCCATCGGCGAGCGTGTACTCCATGTTGTTGTCGCGCACCTCCCTCTTCGACTTTGCAATCGATTCGAGATCCTCAACCGACACTTCCACATTAAAGTGGCCCGCGTTTGAGAGAATGGCGCCGTCCTTCATCACTGCCATGTGCTCCTTCGTTATTACGTTCTTGCAACCGGTCGCCGTTATGAACACGTCACCGTGCCTTGCGGCATCCTTCATTTCCATCACCGTGTAGCCGTCCATCCTGGCCTGCAGGGCCTTTATCGGGTCGACTTCCGTGACTATCACGTTGGCTCCCATGCCCCTAGACCTCGAGGCTATTCCGGTTCCGCAGTGGCCGTATCCGCCTACAACCACGTTCTTCCCTGAGAGGAGCACGTTGGTTGCCCTTATTATTCCGTCAAGCGCGCTCTGTCCAGTGCCGTAGACGTTGTCGAAGCTCGACTTGGTGGCTGCGTCGTTGACCGCGATTATCGGATACATGAGCTTGCCGTCCTTTGCCATCGCCCTTATCCTATGCACGCCAGTGGTCGTCTCCTCAGTTCCGCCCTGAAGGCCTGCAAGATACTCGGTGCGCTTCGTGTGGACCGTGAATATCAGGTCAGCGCCGTCGTCAAGCGTGAACTGCGGCTTTATCTTGAGCGTCTCGTCTATGCACCAGTAGTACTCCTCCGATGAGAGTCCCCTCCATGCGTAGACGTCTATCGCGTTGGCCGCGAGAGCCGCAGCAACGTCGTCCTGAGTGGAAAGAGGATTGCATCCAGACCATGCCACGATTGCGCCCGCTGCCTTGAGCGTCTCGACAAGCACTGCCGTCTCCTTTGTGACGTGCAGGCATCCGGTTATCCTTATCCCGTCAAGTGTCCTTGCCTTGGAGTGTATATCCCTGAGCTTCATCAGCACAGGCATGCTTGCCTGGGCAAGCTCTATCTTCAATCTTCCCTGCTTTGCGAGTGATTCGTCTTTTACCTTGGACATCAAATCTACCATTGAAACGTGTTTAGAGGAATAACGGTCGCAGATATAATAATACTTTCGAGAACCAAAGAGACGACAGGTATCACATTGAGCTGTCCAGCTGGCGCACCAGATGGTCCCTCTCCTTGCCGAGCATGTACATACAGGTGTTTATCCGGATGCGGATTGCCCCAATTGTTTGCATGTCAGCTTCGATGTCCCATGCGTAGCCGATTGCAGTCTTCAGGAATGAATGCGCGATGTCGTAGTTTGATTCGGACTCTCCGACCTTGGCTGCCTTTACTCCAGCGGATATCGCACGTCTCTTCAAGCTCTTTACCTTGTCAACCTTTCCAATCTTGGGAGCGGTTTCTATCGCGACATTGAGGGCGCTGAATTCCTTCGAATGGTGTCCAGCAGCTTTTGTATCATCAACCTCGAGAAGGGCGACCTTGTAAAGCCTCTTGTTCAGGTCCTTCGCGTCATGGAATGAGGGCGGAAACTTCTCTCCGATGTAGAGCATCTGCTTGTATGCCCATATTGATGTCGAGTACTCCTTGCTCGACTCTGATTCCTCCGCGTGCTTGAAAAGCATGTTTACCTCTCTCTTCCGCATCGAAAGCAGATTGGATTGAAGATTGCTTTTGCTGTGCGCATTTTCTTCGCTGAGCCTGGGGCGTAGGCCGCGCTCGTTGTTTGAAATGGAGAATGAGTTGAGGTTGCTCTGCGCGGCGCCAGTGGCAAGTCCGCACATCCTGATTACAAAGCCCAAACTTCTGTAGCGGTCGGGCCCCTCTTTCTGGCCTTCTATTAGACTATTACATATCCTGATTAGCTGGTCGTTGGAGGAAAATATCTCGTCCCTGGACTTCAACGTGTCGACCGCAACGGCGCGCGCCTTGAGTGATATGTTGAGCGACTCCCGAAAGTCATCCGTGTTTCGGAACAGAGAGTCCGCCTGGTCGTGAAGCGCTTCCCATTCTGCCCTTACGCGCTCCGTGCGTTCTTGTTTTTTTGCTCTCTCACTCATTGTCCGCACCAATTCGAATGCTAGGTGGCTAGACCTATCTTATTACGGACCTTATTTTTTGCATGGTCGAATACGCATCTATCTCCGATACTACTATTTTACGTTGTGGGCCTTGCTGCCTATTTTGGATTATTTCAGCTAAATCGTATATGGCGCCAGACATGGAGAAGTCTATGTTAGCATTAGACTGCCTGCGAAGCATAGCATCAAGGTAGTCTAGGCTGCGGAATGTCTCCCTGAAATGAGCGCCTTGCTCTTTAGTGGCACGCGAGGCAGCGGCAGGATTTTCGGGACGGCTGCCCTGATCGAGCTTTATTATGTCGCTTACACGTTTTGCCAGATGGTCATCGGCCTCTGAAACGAATATCATCTTGTTGACAGTTATTGCTGGCTTCCAGTTGTTGGAGATGTTGACTTCCATCCTCTTCTGCCTCAGCTCAGCTATCCTGCCAACGCTATAAAGGGCGCCGGATAGCTCGTAGCCCGAGTTGACATTGGCCTCCATGCGCAGTATGTCATAGAGCATGTTTACGCTGTGGAATACCTCTCTTACGGGCCTGTAGTCGTTGGCTGTGTGGATATATCCGGGCCGTATGTCCCCCCTCCAGTTTGACCCGGTCCAGACAAGGCCCCTGGCTTCCAATGACAGTACCTGTTTCTCTACCAAAGCGCTTGGAAGACCGCTCTCTTTTGCAAGCTCCGGAAGCTGTACGTAGCCGAGCACATTAATGCTGCCCATGACCCTTGCTTCGTATGAGCTCAGCCCCTTAGTATTCACCTGCATTGTTGTTCCTGCCATTTTATTCACTAATTATAACTTGAAATGCAGCACTTCAGCTGGCTGCGCAGTCCTTATTATGCCACCTATGCCCGGATAATCGCAGGGCACGGAAGCCTTCTTGCCCCGCGAGATAGCCTCTGCCTTAGCGTACAGCTCGCTCAGCGGTACGCCCTTGTGGGTCAGGATTATTGATTGCTCCTGGGTAGCCCATCCTGTTTCCGTTACCAGTACCCCTTTTTCTACCAACTGCCTCACCGCAGCCTTTATCTCGCTTTCCTTGAGGTTGATGCTCGAGGTTAGATAATCAAGCGTGACCCTTTTCAGCCCTATGGTGGCTAAACCAGCCGGTTCTTGGTACTCCCACTTCTGCGTAGTTTTGAGACCTATGCTGGCGAGAACCTTCTCTTCTCCACTGCCAAATTGCTTTGGGAACGCCTCCTTGCGCAGAGTCCTGTAACCGTCCACCATGAGTTCACCGAGGAGAGTCAGCCGAACATAATATTTATACCTTCCCTGCGGGTTTTGGAAAGCTATTTAAATGCTTGTGTATATAATTTGTTGCCAGCAAGGGCTGGCGAAAAAGGCTTGGTGATAACATGGCACAGTTGAAGGAATGGATCTTAAAGATCGCAGACGAAGAAGATGACGAAGACGACGCGGAC
>DATLRT010000024.1:0-7432 GCA_035534575.1 Candidatus Acidiferrales bacterium | reverse complement strand
ACCGCTTATTCCTTTACGCCCTTTGTTGACTTAAAACAAAAAAGTTGATAAAATGGCAAAGACATACATTGACATAGTCAAGTATATGGTAGAAGCCAAGTTCGAGATACTTGGCCTTGTTGAGAAGCCCGACATAATCGGCGCAGTCTTCGGACAGACCGAGGGGCTTCTGGGCGGCGACCTCGACCTGAGGGAGCTGCAGAAGAACGGCAAGATTGGAAGGATAGAGATAGAGACCAACACGAGCGGAAACAAGACGTTCGGAAGGCTTCTTCTCCCATCATCGCTGGGAAGGGTAGAGACCTGCATCCTGGGCGCGGCAATAGAGTCCGTGGACCGAGTTGGGCCCTTTGACACATCGTTCAAGATTAACAAGATAGAGGACACCAGAAGCTCGAAGAGGCAGAAGATAGTCTCCAGGGCGAAGGACCTGCTCAAGACCCTGCTCACCACCGAGATACCGGACAGCAAGGAGATAAGCGAGCTGGTGGAGGGAGAGGTCAAGTCCAGCGTGGTAACCACATACGGGCCTGACGCCCTGCCTGCGGGACCGGGAATCAAGGACAACGACGAGCTCATCCTGGTTGAGGGAAGGGCTGACGTGATAAACCTCCTGAAGAACGACATAACCAACTGCATAGCTGTGGGCGGCGCCATCGGCGTGATACCGAAGACGATAATAGAGCTGACCAAGTCGAAGGACACGGTTCTATTCGTAGACGGGGACAGGGGAGGCGATATGATAATACGCGCCCTCTCGAACGCGGCTGAGATAGACTACATAGCCAGGGCTCCGGACGGAAAGGAGGTGGAGGAGCTGACCAGGAAGGACATAATCAAGGCGCTGAGGTCGAGGGTGCCGATAGACCAGTCCAGGCCGAGAACCGGCGGAGGCGACAGGGACCGCGACGGCAGGGGAAGGGACGACTACAGGCAGAGGCAGCAGGAGGCATTCAACCAGAGGAGGTCGCCGCCTATGCAGCAGCCTATGGATCAGCCCCACGAACAGCCACACCAGCAGCCGCAGCAGCAACAGCCCCAGCAGGACGACCGACCTCTTCTGAGCCCGACCGACATATCGAGAAGGATGCACGGAAGGCCGGAGGAGCACCAGCTTCAGATGGAATCGATTGAGAGACCATCGGAGAGGAGGGCGAGCCTGGGGATAAAGGACATGAACGAGCAGAGGGACGACCACGAGCTCGACATACCCACTCTGAGCAGCAGCAAGCCTGCCGCATCGCAGGGCGCATCGTCCGGAGTCGAGCCTGAGCAGAAGTACATCGACGCGCTGTCGGAGCTTCACAACTCGCTCAGGGGCAGGATATATGACGCCAAGGGCGGCGTGATGGCGGAGGTCCCGATAAGGGAGCTCATCCAGACGATCCAGGACGGGAACGGCATAAGCGCGATAGTCTTCGACGGGATAATAACCCAGAGGCTTATCGAGCTGGCGAGCAAGCAGGGCATCGGGGCGGTCTACGGCATAAGGGCAGGCCAGATATCCAGGAAGTTCGACAACATGCTGCTCTTCACCAAGGAGCTCGGAAAGATCTGATGACCAAGGTACTGAGGGTTAACCCCCTCAACCCTTCGGCGGAGGCGATAAGCGAGGCAGCGCAAGCCATCATCGGCGGGGGAACGGTAGCGTTCCCCACTGAGACCGTTTACGGCCTGGGCGCTAACGCATTCGACGCCGAGGCAGTGAAGCGGGTATTCAAGATAAAGGGAAGGCCATCCGACAATCCGGTCATAGTCCACATATCGAAGCTGGAGCAGCTGAAGGACGTGGCAGCCCCGGTGAGCGAGGAGCTGATGGCCAAGTTCAAGGTTCTATGGCCGGGCCCAATCACGTTCGTGCTCAAGGGAAACGGCGAGCTGCCGGCAGAGGTCACTGCGGGACTTGACACGGTGACGGTCAGGATGCCAGCGCACACTGTGGCGCTCAGGCTGATAGACGCGGCAAAGATTCCAATTGCGGCGCCGAGCGCCAACATATCGGGCAGGCCAAGCGCAACGTCAGCGGAGCACGTGATAGAGGATCTGGACGGCAAGGCGGACGTGATACTTGACGGCGGCAACACCATCTTCGGGTTGGAGTCCACCATAATGGACCTTACGGGAGAGCGGCCGAGGCTGCTGAGGCCCGGCGCATACACCGTAGAGGAATTGAAGAGGTACTTCCCGGACATGGACGCCTCAGAGGTAGTCATATCTGAAGGCGAGACCCCGCTATCCCCAGGGTTAAAGTACAAGCATTACGCGCCTGACAAGACGCTGGTGGTGGCAAGGGACGAGGGCGTAATACTGGCCGCCGCAAAGGAGCTTGGCGGCAAGAGAATACTTTTCCTCTGCAGCTCAGAGACCGCGCACTTGATGCCGGATGGCGCCATGGTAATAGCTCTTGGAAGCAGGGCCGACCTTTACAGGATAGCGCAGAACCTCTTCGACTCGATAAGGAAGATAGACAAGAGCGATGCGGACATCGCGGTAATCGAGCAGTTCCCGGAGCGCGGCATAGGCCTTGCGCTGATGAACAGGATAAAGAAGGCGGCGAACATGAAGTTCGCTGCGTCTGCCGATGAGATAGCCTCTCTTCTGAAGTAGCAGCTATAGCTCCTTTATTACCTTCGGCAGCTTCACTCCCTTCTGGTCGTTGTATGTGCCAGCGTAGACCTTAGTCACCCTGCTGCTAGCCTTTAGGAACACTATGTGCGCGAACCTCTGCAACGGCTTTATCCTTATCTTGTATGGCGCGTTGTTCACCACCTCAAGCGTGATTGTGCCGCTGAATCCCGCGTCGATTATGGTGGGCGGCATTGACAGGCCGTGCCTCGCCCATGTGCTCCTGAGCTCCACGAAACCCACAAGGTCGTCGGGCACGGATATGTGCTCGTTTGTCGTGAGCAGCACCTGCTCCTTCGCTCCGATCAGTATCTCATTCACGCCCTTCTCTATCTCGTAGCCAGCCTTGATTGTCTCCTCGTTGTACGGGTCCATCACGAAGTCGGCGCCCATCTGCTTGTGCCTGCCCACCTCGTCGGCGAGCCTGAAGTCGACCCCGTTCTCCCTAACTATGTCCTCCGAGAACGGCTCTATCGCGAGCCTCTTGCTCCTTATAACATTCATCAGGTCAAAGTCTGATAGTATCATCTAATCACGCAACAAATAGATTTCCACGAAAAGATTAATAAGCGTTCATAACAGGCGGCAGCCTCGTCATCCCAGAGTATTTTTATACCATCTTGTGCATATTATTACCGTGCTCCCATCGTCTAGCTCGGCCAAGGACGCGGGGCTTTCAACCCTGAAACTCGGGTTCAAATCCCGATGGGAGCATTCAGGCACTTAGCCGGATTAAAGAGGTAAAAACTATGAAACTTTATCGATTTAGCCCAATAAAAAATCATAAAGGGCTACTTGAGGCAATCAAGCACATACACATAGAGTGCCATAGACTGTGTAAGGGCTCATTCGGCAAATCCCTTCCAAACGCGGGCAACATCGGCGTATTCTGCCACTATGACAAGGAATATGAAACCCTTATAAAACTCCGAGCAAAATTGGCTGAACCTTCAGATGACCCCAATCAGAAATACTTTAGATTATACGAACCCATCACTATTCCGACAAAGGGAAACATTCCAGGGGCTACCTATACCCACATCTACATCAGGAAGCCGGATCCGTATCGCCATCATGTCGGTGATTTGGATTTTTATCTGGAGCAACAGACGTACAGTAAAATTAAACAATCGATGTTAAACGGCAGGGGCCTAAAAGGCGCAAGGGTTTTTGAACGCACTGACCTCGACATGATCGAGTTGTACAATCCTGATATAGACGTCCTTGCCTATGTGAGCACGAAGAAGATGACTCAAAAGGTAAGGGTTAAGCAGTCTGAAATTACAAAACTGTGATGAAAAAGTAACATAAACATAAAAAAGGCAGGAGATAGAATTTATTGGTAGTGTTGAGATGTTCACAGGAATAATAGAAGGCACGGCAAAGGTGCTCGATATCGGAAAGAGCAGGGGCAGCAGGAGCGCCATGCGCATGACCCTCTCACTTGGAAAAATCTCGGCAGGGATGAAGCCGGGAGACAGCCTCGCCGTGAACGGCGCTTGCCTCACAGTCCGAAAACTTAGCAAGGGGAACGCTGAATTTGAGATGATTGGCGAAACGATGAAGAGGACCAGCCTAGGCTCCATAATGAAAGGCGACAAGGTCAATGTTGAAAGGAGCCTAAAGTCTGACGGGCGCATAGAGGGACACTTCGTCCTTGGGCATGTAGACGGGGTCGGAAAAATAACCGGAATAAAGAAGATGAAGACTCAGGTCGACATACTCATAACGATCCCATCCACACTCACCAAATATGTTGTGGAGAAGGGCTCCATAACGATAGAAGGCATAAGCCTAACCGTGGTGGCGATAAAAGGCACGAGCCTCACCATCTCTCTGATACCGCACACAATGGAGATAGCCAACATGTCGCACAAGAAAATAGGCGACAGGGTCAATGTGGAGGCGGACATACTTGCAAAGTACATTGCAAAGCAGAAGCGATGATATCGTGGCACTCGGCAAGTCAAAAGCTAGGGCTAAACTTATTCTTACGGGAAAAGTCTCTAACGGCATGGGCAAGGCCGCTCTCTTTCTGTCGATACCAGCATACAAAACAAGATTCATGAAGTCGATAGGATACATCCCCTATCCCGGGACGCTTAACATTAAGCTATCCGCATCCGAGGCTCGCAAGGTCCCATTGATGATCAGGATTAAGCACAGGTTAATCAAGGGCTTTGTGCTAGACGGCAAGAGATACGGGGCTGTGAGGTGCTATTCAGCATCAATCAACGGCAAGCCCGGGGCATTTGTCATAAGGCCCCAGAAGAGCAGATATCCGGACACGATAATGGAGATTGTATCAAGGAAGAGGCTGAAGGGCCGCGGCTTAAAGACGGGTTCGACGGTTTCCGTAGTCATCACAGCTTGAATTCCGCCAATCGTTTCCAATCCTCAACCTTTCCTGCTGTCGAATAAAGGTCGAGCCGCACGAATTTGCATACGCCTGAGAATTCTGGGATGGTGCCAATCAACTCCTGCTTTTTGTTCTGCTCCATATCCGAATAAACGAGGCTCATATGCGGCATGTAGCTCGGAGAGGTCTCCCAGCCCAACCTCCTTTTGGCAACGTCATTCGCCAGCTGCAGCACATGTGTCTTTTTCATCCTTACAAAGATAGCTCTGAAATACTCGTCAAGTCCTGATATGCCATCGAACTCCGCCTCAATGTTCCCTATGCTTTTGGCTATGTCCTGAGTTGCTGCAATCGAGGATTCCTTGTCCCCTGTTATTCCTCCTACGAGGGTGACATGCGGCTCAAAGGTGGGCGAGTGCAGCTTCCCTGCAAGTATGGCTATCTGCTCTCGCGCCATTGCCGAGATACTCGGCTCGGGAATCAGCCAGATTGAGAATGCGTTCTGATAAACTCCTGAATCTTCCATTTAATCGCACCATCAAGGCTCTTCACAGCCTTATCTCCCAGTATGCTCCCTTCTGAAACCTGGAATACATGCGCGTATGTATGCGGCAAGAACTCATGCGGGACTCCTGGATGCACCACGGCGACCGTAGCCGAGTCCCGCATCTCCGTCAGGCTATTGGTGCCGCCGTTCTCGGTTGCCATTCCCGAAACTCCGCCGAAAGTAACGTATATCTCAGTCAGCTTGTTGTGTATGTGGTAGTCCCTCTTGTCAGAGCCCTTGCACATCAAGAGGTTGTCAAACGAGAACTCAGCCATGTCAAGCTTGTTTCCTATCGCCTTCTTCCTTATCCCGCCCTCACCTGCTGAAAACTGCCAATTACCATCGGTCCACTGAGTCTCAATAGGCTCCTTTCTCTCGCCCACTATCATCTTCAGGTGGCTCTTGGTGTACTCCAGATACCTCTGCACTGCTGACTTCTCTATGGCCTTCACTCCGTGGAGCTCTATCCCGTTGGTATTGGCACTTGTCTGAAGTAGGATTCCTCCGGTGTTAAGCTTCACCGAGAGCCCTATCACGTCCTTGAATATCAGCGTGCCGCCGTTTATGGACAGGTTGTTGCCGTACTCTATGGCTCCCTCGGACATCAATACCGAGAGGTTTGTTGTGCTTATAATCGTCTTCTTCCCGGGCTCTATCCTTGTCAGCGTTGTGTAAGGGGCTGTTGTAAGCGTGCGGACATAGCTGCCACTCACCTCCTCTTTATGAACTCCCTTGCTGTCAAAAGTGCGCAGCGATAGGCTACCCATCCTCTGGGGTTGGGGCCTATAGCTCTCCGTAGTCATACGATAAAATAGGCCTTTGATAATATATAAAGCTTTTGAGGGGTGCTTTATGTCCCCTGGCAGGATTAGAAATAGTGGTATCAGTCCGCCTTCTTTGCCTTCCTTCCCGCCTTGCCCTTCGGCGGCTTCAGGTCGGGGAATATCTTTGACATCGTTATCTGGTTCACCGAGGTGTCGTAGCCTATGTTCGATATTATCCTGCTGAGGAGGTATGCCTCCGCGACCTGCGAGACCTTTGGGTCCTTGCATGCTGCGTTGACCGCGGCCTTGACGTCAGGCTTTGATATCTTGACCACGCACTGCGCTAGCGAGTCGTAGCTCTTCCTCATCCCAGCGGTTATGCCTTCCGCAACCGTGTCTAGCGAGGCTGTGTTTATGCCTAAGAAAGCGAATGCCTTTGAGGTGGCTGTGTGGCTTATCCCTCCCAGGTGGTGGGCAACGGCCTCCGGCTTGGTGTCGGACCTTATGCCCAACCTCTTTATCGAGATCCAGTCGCCGTACTTCGCAAGGAAGTCCACGTACTCCTCAGGCTCGGCCAAGGTTACACCTTGTTTACTACGTAGTATCCGGCCGCCTTTTCCCTGGCGACCCTCTTTATGACTCCCTTCTGGGAGAGGGCTACAAGCGCGTTGGTCACAAGCCCCTTGGGCCTGTTTGACTTCTTCGTTATGTCGTCAGCCGTCTTTATCACTGTGTCCTTCGTGGCGCCAAGCTCTTCCATAGCCTTGACCACAATCTGTTCTATTGGAGTAAGATCTGCCATTAAATTCACCTTAAGCATAAGCTACTTCTTGACCTTTATGTCCTTCCTCTTCGGCCTCAGAGCGCCATATCCGCACTTCCTGCACTTGGTCGCGCCCTTCCTGTTCCTGGCCTTGCATCTCTTGCATATCGCTATCTTTGCGAGTTCAGCGTCTGCGATCGGAAACTTTCCCAAATTAAAGCACCATGCCCTTTCGTCCGTCTAAACCGCAAAATAGGGTGTAGAGATTCGAAAGGAATCAAATAAGATTGAGTAAGAAAACTATTAATACCTTCTGAAAAGGGACAGGCAGCCTATCTGCCTGCCAGATCCGAGACCTCGGGGTTAGCCGCGCT
>DATLRT010000023.1:0-2219 GCA_035534575.1 Candidatus Acidiferrales bacterium | reverse complement strand
CTCTTCGCAGTAAGGCATATATACTTAATCCACCCATAAAAGTATGTAAAATTGAAGATGCGATACAGAAGTTTCTGTTTCCCTTTTGTCAAAGGTCGTGTTTTATGGAAAGAATCAATCTAAAGGATAAAGTGGTAGCCGTAGTCAGGATAAGAGGCCGAGTCAACGTAAGGGGCGACATAACGGAGACGCTCGAAAGGCTCCACCTGAAGAGGGTCAGCAACTGCGCGATAATAAGGATAACCCCATCATATGACGGTATGCTGAAAAAGTGCAACGACTACGTTGCGTTCGGCGAGGTCAACGAGGAGATTCTGGGCAAGCTGCTCGAGAAGAACGAGCTGAAGGTTAGCCCGAAGGAGATACTCAGCGGCAAGGCAGACATGAAGGCGCTCACTGAGCAGATGCCTATCAGGCTGCACCCCCCAAGGCACGGATACAAGAGCACCAAGCTGGCATTCAACCAGGGCGGCAACCTCGGCTACATGGGCGAGGAGATAAACGGGCTTCTGAAGAGAATGGTGTGATCATGGTAGTAAGAAAAGAGAGGAGGAACAGGAAGTACCTTGGCACAAGGAGATGGGGAGTTGGAAACATCAAGAACGCAAGGGGAAAGGGAGGCAAGGGAGGAGTAGGAAAGGCTGGGATGAGGAAGCACAAGTTCACCTACATGACCGCAAAGCACCCGGAGCTTCTGAGGAAGAGGGGATTCAACCCTTGGAACCAGAACAAGCTCACCGGAATCACACTTAGGGAGATCAATTCCATGGCGCGCAAGACGCCTGACCAGAAGGAGATGCAGCTCAAGGGCCACAAGGTAATAAGCAACGGCAACATAGAGCGCGCCCTCGTGATCAAGGCAAGCGGATTCTCAAAGCAGGCCATGGAGAAGATAAAGAAAGCAGGCGGGGAGGCCGTAAAGGTATGATTATAATTACCCCGGGGAAAAGATGTCGGAATCAATGAACATCGCATTCTATACGGACACCTTCTTACCGGCCGTTGACGGCGTGGTAACCTCTATCATCAACTTCAGGAACGAATTGGAGCGGAGAGGGCACACTGTCTATCTCTTCGCAAGCGGCGACTCCAGGACCAAGGCAATGACGAGGGGAGACAAGGACGTATTCGTTGTCAGGGGGACGAAGTTCAAGAAGTACCCCCAGTACAACCTTGCGCTGTTTCCGTTCATATCGCCACTCAAGACTAGGAACCTGCAGATTGACATAGCTCACGCTCACACGCCCTTCACCATGGGCGCCTACTCGCTCGTCTACTCGAGGCTGAACAGGATACCAAACGTGGGCTCCTTTCACACCTTATTCACCAGCAAGTCCGTGATAAAGGAGTACACGACGAGGAACAGGATGGTCACCAAGGTGCTGCAGAAGTACTCGTGGCCGTACGCCAAGTTCTTCTACGGCAAGTGCGACTCGGTGATTGCGCCGAGCGGCTCGATAAAGGACCTTCTAGTCAAGAAGGGGATAGGCAACGTCTCCATAGTCCCCAACAGCGTGGACACCAAGCGCTTCAACCCAAAGGTAAGCGGGACCAAGATAAGGTCCAGGGTGATGAGGAACGAGAGGAACAAGCTCGTGCTTTACGCGGGGAGGCTCAGCAAGGAGAAGAAGCTCGACGTGCTGATAAAGGCGGCAAGGAGGCTCAAGGACTCGGACATAGAGTTCATAATAGGCGGCACCGGACCGGCAGAGTCATACTACAGGGGGCTTGTGGCGCGCTACAACCTCCAGAGCAAGGTGAGGTTCGTGGGTTTCATAGACCCGGAGCTGCTGCCCAACTTCTACGCGGCGGCAGATCTGTTCTGCATACCCTCGACCTTCGAGACTCAGGGCATAGTATCCTTGGAGGCCATGGCAACAGGAAAGCCGGTTGTCGGGGCTGATTACCTGGCGCTGGGCGAGATGATAAAGAACGGGAAGAACGGTGAGAAGTTCAGGCCGGGGGACAGCAGGGCATGCGCAAGCAAGATAAGCAAGGTTATAAATAATATGAGTTCCTATAAAAGTATGCTTGAAACAGCAAGGTCCTATTCTGTAGAGAGGACGACCGACCAGTTATTGGATGTTTACAAGAAGACCATTGATGAACACAGAGAAAATCTCTGATTGCTAATGCTTTATTTTAAGGGGATTCGCTGAACGAGAAACAAGACGCGACACAGGAGGAACAAAAACCGGATGTTGTAAAACAAAACGTGA